>NZ_BMBX01000010.1:0-147107 GCF_014634905.1 Sporomusa sp. GT1
GGTAGGCCCTGTATCGCCAGTAGCCCCTGTGTCACCGGTAGGCCCAGTATCACCAGTAGGTCCGGTGTCACCAGTAGGCCCAGTGTCACCAGTAGGCCCAGTGTCACCAGTAGGTCCAGTATCACCAGTAGGTCCAGTGTCGCCGGTAGGTCCAGTATCGCCAGTAGGTCCAGTATCGCCGGTAGGTCCAGTGTCACCGGTAGGTCCAGTATCGCCAGTAGGTCCTGTATCACCGGTAGGCCCTGTATCGCCAGTAGCCCCTGTGTCACCGGTAGGCCCAGTATCACCAGTAGGTCCGGTGTCACCAGTAGCCCCTGTGTCACCGGTAGGCCCAGTATCACCAGTAGGCCCTGTGTCGCCAGTAGGTCCAGTGTCACCGGTAGGTCCAGTATCTCCCGTAGGTCCAGTGTCACCGGTAGGTCCAGTATCTCCCGTAGGTCCGGTATCGCCAGTAGGTCCAGTGTCACCGGTAGGTCCAGTATCACCGGTAGGTCCAGTATCTCCCGTAGGTCCGGTATCGCCAGTAGGTCCAGTGTCACCAGTAGGTCCGGTGTCGCCAGTGGGCCCGGTATCGCCAGTAGGTCCGGTGTCACCAGTAGGTCCAGTGTCGCCGGTAGCTCCAGTGTCGCCAGTAGGCCCAGTATCGCCGGTAGCTCCAGTATCACCGGTAGGTCCAGTGTCACCAGTAGGCCCAGTATCACCGGTAGGTCCAGTATCGCCAGTAGGTCCAGTATCGCCAGTAGGTCCAGTATCGCCGGTAGGTCCAGTGTCACCGGTAGGTCCAGTATCTCCCGTAGGTCCAGTATCACCAGTAGGCCCAGTGTCACCAGTAGGTCCAGTATCTCCCGTAGGTCCAGTATCTCCCGTAGGTCCAGTGTCACCGGTAGGTCCTGTATCGCCGGTAGGTCCGGTATCACCAGTAGGCCCAGTGTCACCGGTAGGCCCAGTATCACCGGTAGGCCCAGTATCGCCAGTAGGTCCAGTGTCACCGGTAGGCCCAGTATCTCCCGTAGGTCCAGTATCTCCCGTAGGTCCAGTATCACCAGTAGGTCCTGTATCACCAGTAGGTCCTGTATCTCCCGTAGGTCCAGTGTCACCGGTAGTCCCTGTAGCACCAGTAGGTCCAGTGTCACCGGTAGGTCCTGTATCGCCGGTAGTCCCTGTAGCACCAGTAGGTCCGGTGTCACCGGTAGTCCCTGTAGCACCAGTAGGTCCTGTGTCGCCAGTAGGGCCGCCAGAGGGTCCAGTGTTGCCAGTAGGCCCGGTATTGCCGGTAGCCCCTGTATCGCCAGTAGGTCCAGTATCACCGGTAGGTCCAGTGTCACCGGTAGGTCCGGTATCTCCAGTAGGTCCAGTATCACCGGTAGGTCCGGTATCACCAGTAGGTCCAGTGTCACCAGTAGGCCCGGTATCACCAGTAGGTCCAGTATCGCCGGTAGGTCCAGTGTCACCGGTAGGTCCAGTATCACCGGTAGGTCCTGTATCTCCCGTAGGTCCAGTATCGCCGGTAGCCCCTGTGTCGCCAGTAGGCCCAGTATCACCAGTAGGCCCAGTGTCACCAGTAGGCCCAGTATCACCAGTAGGTCCGGTATCACCGGTAGGTCCAGTGTCGCCAGTAGGTCCAGTGTCACCAGTAGGTCCAGTGTCACCGGTAGGACCTGTATCGCCAGTGATACCGTTTAATTCTTCTGGAACCTCAGTTATTGCTAAAAATGCTTTAGTAGGAACCAACGAAGAATATGCTACCTCGTTTGCTGATTGGCTTACTAAGCTGACAGTGACTGGGGCTGCTGCTTCAATAAGTGCAAACCCAACGACTTCCCCTGTTTTTATTGGTGAATTTGCTGGAATTACAACACTGTCTGAGGTTACAATGGCAAAAACCATACCCGGTGATCCTAGCGATGATTGAGTTGCTACCCACCAGTTGATCAGATATCTTCCTGCTTTGGATATGGTTATTACTCCTGAAACCGGATTATAACTTACAGGTCCAAAAGTACTCACTATATTATCAAATATTACATTAGCGTTTGGGACGACTGTTCCGGCTGCTAGTTTTTCAAGTTGAAGACCGACTGTATCCAAAATATATCTCCTCCCTGCTTTATGTCATGGAAAGTGTGAAGTAAACTTCCATGTGTTTTATTATTTAAAATGTTACATGAATGATGGTTAAATCGGCTTTAATTGGAGTTGCGCCAAAACCTACTGTGTTGTCAGTGGAATTTATAAGCTGCATATCAACTGGGGCTACTACAGAAATTAATGCACTTCCGCCTAGATTTTCTGTTACGATGGAACTGGAAGCTCCTATATTATCGCCTGCAGAAGTTGTGATGGAGAATCGTAGAAATAAATCAGTTCCGCCAATCATACCGTCTGCTGCTACCCACCAATTAATATAAAACACTCCTGATTGTGTGATGGTTAGTGTGCCAAGCCCGTTATAAGAAATGAAGGGGGATTCATTGGCGATGATTGTGTCAAATAGGATAGGCGCACCGGCGGCAATGGTTGTTGTATCCGGATCTTGTAATTGAAGCTGAAGGCCTCTTAATTGGACAGCAGCCCCAGTGTCACCGGTGGCTCCGGTAGGCCCAGTAGCTCCGGTGGCTCCAGTATCGCCGATAGCTCCGGTGGCGCCAGTAGGTCCAGTGTCGCCGGTAGCACCAGTAGGTCCAGTGTCACCAGTAACACCGGTAGCTCCAGTAACACCGGTAGCGCCAGTAGCACCGGTAGCGCCAGTAGCACCGGTAGCGCCAGTAACACCGGTAGCGCCAGTAACACCGGTAGCGCCAGTAACACCGGTAGCGCCAGTAACACCGGTAGCGCCAGTAGCACCGGTAGCACCGGTAGCTCCAGTAACACCGGTAGCGCCAGTAGCACCGGTAGCACCGGTAGCTCCAGTAGCGCCAGTAGCACCGGTAGCCCCAGTGGCGCCAGTAGCACCGGTAGCCCCAGTAGCGCCAGTAGCACCGGTAGCCCCAGTAGCGCCAGTAGCACCGGTAGCACCGGTAGCGCCAGTAGCACCAGTAGCGCCAGTAGCGCCGGTAGCACCAGTAGTCCCGCCGGTAGGTCCGGTAGGTCCGGTAGGTCCGGTAGGTCCGGTAGGTCCGGTAGGTCCGGTAGGTCCGGTAGGTCCGGGACATATTATTGGTGGGCATTTAGGTTTGCAGGGAGGACAAGTGGGGTACTCTATAGGTTTATAATGATAGTGACAATGGCGGGACGGATGCTGTTCGGTATATTGTTCTTGCTGTGTACTTCTGTTTTCATCATCTGAGTGGACAGATGGGTTAGCGGCAGGGGGGGAGTAGTTATCACGGGACGGATGTTTTTTGATATATTCTTGTGATTCTCCGAGCAGTTTTTCTTTAATGTCGTCTGGTCGACTCATAATATTCTCCTTCCTTATGTGAATAACAGGCATTACATAATATCTTATGAGAAGTTATGTATAAAGGTTACTTTTGCGGCAGATTAGTGGACCTTTCTTATGCTGTATTACAGTAATTTGCTGATGAAACCGTAACAAAGCCGAAGGACTGACCCGTAAGTTGGGTCAGTCCTTCTTTGTCCTAACAGAAAGTATAACTTTCTTAAGAACAGGATAAGGGCAACATCGGCTTCCACTGTCGCCAAAGGCTCAGTGCAAGCCGTGTTTTCTTATCGATTGGCAAATAGAAACCACAAATAGTGATGATTTTGTTTGCATTTTAAAGACTGGAAGCATATAAGTAAAAAGACACCAAAAGTCTGATTTTGGTGGCGTCTTGGTTATCAGAGCTCGTACGGTATCGGGGTGCAGCGAAACAGTATGCCGAACCAATAGTTCAGAGGAGGGCAATGGTGTGAGCCGCTCGAAGGATCAAGGTCTGACCAGTATCGTTATCTTAACGTATAATAAGCTTGATTATAATATGTTATGTATTGAAAGCATCAGGCAATATACGGAGCCGGATGCTTATGAAATCATTGTTGTAGACAATAATTCAGCCGATGGCACGGTGGAGTGGCTAAAGAGCCAGCAGGATATCCAATTAATTTTAAATAGTGAGAATGTCGGTTTTCCTGCAGGTTGCAATCAGGGAATTAAGGCAGCCAGGGGTGACAGCATACTTTTATTAAATAATGATACTGTCGTAACGCCCCGGTGGTTAGACAATCTTAAGCAGTGTTTGTTTAGTGCTGAGGATATTGGCGCAGTCGGGGCCGTTACGAACTCCTGCTCAAATTTCCAAAGCATTCCTTGCGAATATTCCAGTATTGAGGAAATGATACGTTTTGCCGATTATATGAACAATTCTGATCCTAAGCTTTGGGAGGAAAGAACACGGCTTGTTGGCTACTGTATGCTAATCAAAGCAGAAGTAATTGCTAAAATCGGTTTATTAGATGAAGCTTTTTCACCCGGCAATTATGAAGACGATGATTATAGTGTACGGATCAGAAAGGCAGGTTACCGGTTACTGCTTTGCCGGGATACCTTTATTCATCATTTTGGCAGTGTTTCCTTTGGTGAGGACAATACTTGCTTCAACAATCTGCTGGCAAGCAACCGGCAAAAGTTTACAGCTAAATGGGGCAAGGAGCCGCACTGCATTGCGCCATATGAGCCGACCCGGGACTTAGGTTTAAGAAAATGGATTGGCTATCAGCATGAAGTTGGCTATTATCAACAGCTGATGAAAAATAATGAACGTAATTTTTGGCTTTTAGCAGAGCAAGCAGAGTTCGCATTACTGTCAGGAAACGGAGAAAAAGCTATGCTGCTGGCCAAACAGGCAGCCGATGGTGCTCATCATTCTCATCCTGGCTTTTTTGCTTCCGCTAAGCTGGAGGGTGTACTGGGGAAATTTGCGCAAAAACTCCATAGTCAGGCAGCTAATCCGGCTATTGCCATATCCAAACCAGACCCGCAAAAAAGAAATATTTTACATGTGTTAAGCCAGGGATATTTCGGCGGCGGACATACGGCAACACTCGCGCGCTGGATAGATATGGATACCGAATCTGTTCATTCCTTACTAGTTACCTTACAGAGCACAACCAATCCGCCCGGTCTGGCAAAGTCGGCGCTTGCCTCCGGCGGTTGGTATAATACGCTGGATACGCAGAATCTGACTCTAAGCCAAAGAGCAAGGCTGCTGCATGCTGTGGCTAATATGTGGGCCGATATAGTTGTGTTGCATATTCATCCTCATGATCCGGTCCCCACGGTGGCCTTTGGTATTGCCGGCGGTCCGCCGGTGGTGTTTGTCAATCATGCCGATCATGCATTCAGCCTGGGGATGACTGTGGCTGATCTTGTTGCCGAGCATAGGGCCGGCGGACAATTCATAACGCAAAAGCGGCGAAGTGCTGCTGCATCTTATGTTTTGCCGGTGCCGTTAGGGCCGTCGCCGGAATTGCAAGCCAGAGAAACAGCCAAGGCGGCTCTGGGCATCGAACCGGATAAGATCGTGCTTTTAACAATTGCGCCACCTTATAAACTGCTGCCTTGCGGTGAATATAACTTTGCTAAGCTGCTTGGAGAAATCGTTAATCGACAGCAACAGGTTGAAATTTTGGTTGTAGGCCCGCCTGAGGCGGGAGAATGGGCACGGCTTAAGAGTGAAAGTAATGGACGAATCAGGACTTTTGCCGGGCAACAGGACTTGGTCCGGTTTTATAGTGCGGCCGATGTCTATGTAGACTCGCTGCCCCTCGGGTCAGCCGACGAAGCGCTGGCAGCGGCAGTGCTGGGGATTCCGGTTGTTGGATTAGCGGTTGATATTGCCACACATTTCTGTGAGGACATAGCACCGGATATTGTAAAAACCCATTTTCACAGTAGGGGAGAGCTGTTGGCTGTTATAGACAGACTGGTGCTTGATGAAGCTTACCGCGCCGCTCAGGGGGCTGTTAGCACCAGGATACACAAGCAGCATTTCACGGAGTGGACCGGGCATTTGCGGCAGCTATACTCGCTTCTGCCTGACAGGCATGAACCGGGCGGGATACGGAGTATCCGGCAGCAGCCTGCAGACGGCAGTGATGTTGTCTGGACGTATTTTCAGAATGTATCGGGATTAAACCGTTCAAGGTTTGGTTAGCAATATCTTCAAGGTCAGGGCTTCCATTTTTCTGTGGGTACGGCATAGTATGTTAGTAGCTTACTATACCGAAGCGATAAATTTTTCGAGTAATCAGTAAGGGGACGTTTATGAAAACAAGTATTGTGATTCTGACTCATAATCAACAGGAATATTTGCAGCGGTGTATTGAAAGTATCCGCAATTATACCGAATCAGGCCAATATGAGATTATTGTCGTAGATAATAATTCCGATGATGGTACTGTGCAGTGGTTAAAGAGCCAGCAGGAGGTAACAACAATATATAATGACCAGAATGTTGGCTTGCCGGCAGGCTATAATCAAGCAATCAGGCTGGCTGACGGCGATACTGTCCTGCTGCTGAAACAGGATGCTGTTGTTACCCAGGGGTGGCTTTGCAATTTGCTTGCCTGCCTTTACAGCCATGAAAAAATCGGTGCAGTGGCGCCGGTCACCAACATTGCACCCTATTATCAGGCCGTATGGGGCGGTTATAACAATATGGAAGAAATGCAGGTATATGCAAAAAGCCATAATCAATCCGCCCCCGGCAAATGGGAAGAAAGAGTAAAGCTGGCCGGGTATTGTATGCTGATTAAAAAGGAAGTAATCGACAAGGTTGGTTTATTCGACGAGGCCTTTAGTCCCGGAGGTATGGAAGATGATGATTATTCGTTTCGAATACGATTAGCAGGCTATACACTTTTTCTGTGCAAAGATACTTTTATCCATAATTCCGGCCAGGTGTTGTCTCACACCGACAATCGCAGTAAATTCGCTGCCAAATGGGGATTTGACTCCATATATTCGACATATATCAGGAATGAAATCGTTAATTTAATCGATAAACCCAAAGACCAGCCGATAAAGGTGTTAGAGGTAGGCTGTGCCTGCGGCGGTACACTGCTGCAAATAAAGAATATTTATGCTAAAGCCGAACTGGCTGGTATAGAGTTTAATGAACAGGCCGCCGCCAGTGCCGGTTTGTTTGCCGATGTGATAGCTGCAGATATTGAGAAGGCAACACTGCCTTACCCTAAAGGATATTTTGATTATATTATTTTTGCCGATGTTCTGGAGCATTTGGTAGATCCCTGGCAGGCACTGAAAAATGTAGAACCATATTTGCAAGCCGGTGGCCGGATTTTGGCCAGCATCCCCAATGTTATGCATGTTAGTGTAATTCAGAGTTTGCTGCAAGGCTACTGGCGATATGTGGATGCCGGTATTTTAGATAAAACACATATGCGTTTTTTCACTCTGAGCGAGATTGACAGGATGTTTACAAGCACAGGTTATCAATTGGCCGGATATCACCAAACCTATATTCACGAGAGCGAAACCGATAAACATTTTATCCAGGCATTAACCGCTCTGATGGGAAATCCTCAGTTGGCGGCTCAGTATCGGACTTATCAGTACATTGTTACAGCAGCCAAAGCAAACGGCGGAGGCGCTCTGCCGGCTGGATAATTTTATTTACCCGGGAGTGATAGTACGTGCGGACATTGCTTATTACAGGCGGGGCCGGTTTTATCGGCAGTAATTTGGTTCATTATGTTATGGCTAATACCAATTTAAACATTGTTAACCTTGATAAGCTAACCTATGCAGGCAATCTAACCAATATAAAAGCTATACTCCACCATCCCCGGCACAGCTTTATTAAAGGCTCCATCCAGGACCGGCCGCTGATCAAACAAATACTTGCCCAATACCAGCCGGACGGAGTTGTCCATCTGGCGGCAGAATCCCATGTAGACCGGTCAATTGACGGCCCCGGAGAGTTTATCCAGACCAACATTGTAGGCACATTTGAGCTATTGGAGGGGGTGCGTGCTTATTGGTCGCAGCAGGATTCGGCCAAGCAGGCTGCATTTCGCTTTGTACACATATCCACCGATGAAGTATATGGCTCGCTGGGACCGGCCGGCTGCTTTACCGAAACAAGCCGGTATGCGCCCAACTCACCGTATTCGGCCTCCAAGGCTGCCGCCGATCATCTGGTGCGGGCTTATTTTCATACCTACGGCTTGCCGGTGCTGATTACCAACTGTTCGAATAATTACGGGCCATATCAATTTCCGGAAAAGCTCATTCCGCTGATGATATTTACTGCACTGGGCGGCGAGCCGCTGCCTGTATATGGTGATGGCAGCAATATCCGGGATTGGCTGTTTGTGACAGATCATTGCAGCGCCATTTTGGAAGTGCTGGCACAGGGCCGTCCCGGAGAAGTCTATAATGTTGGCGGCAATAATGAAAAAACCAATTTGCAGGTGGTTGAAGCCATTTGCGATTTACTGGATACCATGCGGCCCCGCCAAAATGGCGGCAGTTACCGGGAACTCATTACTTTTGTCCACGACCGTCCGGGCCACGACCGCCGCTATGCTATTGACGCTTCGAAACTGAAAGCTCAGCTTGGCTGGACTCCACGGGAATCCTTTGCGACCGGTCTGGGCAAGACGGTTGCCTGGTACCTGGCTAACCCGGACTGGTGTGAAGGCGTTAGAACCGGCAGTTACCAGGGCTAATTAACGGTTAGGGGTGTGGAGTATGATTAAAAAAGGGATTATCCTGGCCGGCGGTTCAGGGACACGGCTGTATCCGCTGACCAAAGTAATCAGCAAGCAGCTTATGCCGATATATGATAAACCCATGGTTTATTACCCGCTGACAACGCTGATGCTGGCAGGGATAAGAGATATCCAGGTTATTTCGACACCGCAGGACTTGCCTTTATATCAAGAACTTCTCAAGGATGGAAGCCAATGGGGAATCAGCATCTGTTATGCGGCGCAGCCGCGGCCGGAAGGAATCGCCCAGGCATTTCTTATCGGCCGTAATTTCATCGGGGACCAAGGCTGCGCCCTGGTATTGGGGGACAACATTTTTTATGGTGACGGCCTGGCAGTTAAACTCCAGCAGGCGGCGGCTAAAAGCAGCGGGGCGACGGTTTTTGGGTATTGGGTCAGTAACCCGCAGCAGTATGGCGTAGTCGAGTTTGATAAGAACGGAGATGCCATCAGTATTGAAGAAAAGCCCAGGCAGCCTAAATCAAATTATGCAGTAACAGGCCTGTATTTTTATGATACTCAAGTTGTTGATATGGCAAAATGCCTCAGGCCAAGCGCCAGGGGAGAACTGGAAATTACTGATATAAACAGGCTGTACCTTAGCCAAGGATTGCTTGGTGTTGAACGTTTGGGGCGAGGGTATGCATGGCTGGATACCGGAACGCACACTACCCTGCTTCAGGCGGCAAACTTCATTGAAACCATTGAGCAAAGACAAGGGTTAAAAATTGCATGCCCCGAGGAGGTTGCCTTCCGGATGGGGTTTATTTCTGTTCAGCATTTAATAACCATTGCCGATGCCTACCGCAACAACGGTTATGGCAAATATTTGCTGACACTTGCGCAGGGGGAGGCGGCTGATGAAGTGTTATAGCACAGCCTTACCTGAGGTAAAAGTTATTGAACCGGCAGTCTATGAGGACAGCCGGGGATTTTTCCTGGAAACCTGGAACTTTGCTCATTATGTACAAGCGGGAATTACCGCAAATTTTGTACAGGATAATCTCTCATTATCTTCAAAAGGAGTTTTGCGGGGACTTCATTATCAGCAGCCAAATCCACAGGGGAAACTGGTATATGTGCTGCAAGGCGAAGTATTTGATGTTGCTGTGGATATCCGGTACGGTTCACCGACTTTCGGCCAATGGGTCGGAGTGCTGTTATCGGCGCTTAACCGCCGGCAATTGTATATCCCCGAAGGTTTTGCCCATGGATTTTGCGCTGTAAGTGACACTGTATTATTTGCCTATAAGTGTACTGCGTTTTATTCACCTGCAAGTGAAAAAGGAGTATGCTGGAATGATCCGGGATTAAATATTACCTGGCCGGTTTCTGAACCAATACTGTCAGACAAGGATAAACAATACCGGTGTCTTAGTGAGATAGCAAGGGAAGATCTTATTAAATATGAGTAGACAGGTGGCAATATGAAAATCATTGTTACCGGCGGCGCCGGCCAGCTTGGACGGGCGTTTGCCGCTTTAGCCGGCTCGTTTGCCGGTCAGTTGATTATACTGGAATCGCACGCGCTGGATGTTACCAACTTAGCTCAGGTTTATAGTATCTTTCATCAAACCAGACCGGATGTGGTAATTCATGCTGCGGCCTATACTGCTGTTGATGCTGCCGAGGCCGCCCCGGAGGAAGCATTCCGGGTAAATGTTATTGGCACCCGCAATATTGCCGCTGCCTGCCTGCAGTATGACAGCAAGCTGGTATATCTTAGCTCCGATTATGTTTTTGATGGCCGGCAAAGCCGGCCTTATACTGAGTTTGACTGCCCTAATCCTCTAAATGTTTATGGCAGGAGCAAGCTGGAGGGTGAATTCATTGCTGCGCGAATCTGCCCCCGGCTTTTTATTGTAAGAACTTCGTGGCTGTATGGTGATGGGCATAATTTTGTCCGGACTATACTGAAGCTGGCCCGCGAGCGGGAATATCTGACTGTTGTCAATGACCAGACAGGAACACCTACCTATGCCGCCGATTTGGCACAAGGCATTATGGCGCTTATTGAAACCGACGGATTCGGCACATATCATCTGTCAAACGGCGGTTATTGTACCTGGTATGATTTTGCGCAGGAAATTCTAAGGCTTGCCAGTCTGCCAACAGTGGTGCAGCCGGTGAGCACAGGCACTTTTGCCGCAGCCGCTTTGCGGCCCCGCTATTCCGTGTTGCGCAACTATATGCTGGAGCTTAGTGGCGGCGATTATTTTCGCTGTTGGCAGGAGGCCCTTGCCGATTATATAGCTAAAATGCCTCTTGGTATTTCTGAGCGATAATCCTGTGCAAAAGCATTTTCGGATAAGATTGCCAGTGGCTAAATGAACGGCTGCCGCATAGTATACATTGATTAATCCCCAAATTGACAGCTATGTGGAAGGAGGAAGTTTATATGGGCTTTGGTTTTGATGGTTGTGGTGGCGGAGGCCGTGGTAACTCATGGGTTGTGATCATTATAATCATAATACTGCTGCTCTGCTGCTGTGGCGACAACGATAGTTGTAGCTGTTAACTCCATATTCATGAATCTGCTACTTACAAATAAGCCGGCGCCTTTTTGGTGCCGGCTTATTTTGTCCTGTATAGCGAGTCAATACTCCTGTCTCTATAGGCAGTGCTCATTTGGATAAAATAGACTTTATAGCTGAATTCTCAAGGTTTACGCTATTCTGAAACAAGTGACTGAAACATGTCTGTATTGTGCACAAAGACAAATGTGTTTATCGGCTCAAAAATTCAGATTGATTTTTGTATACACCGATGTTATAATAAATTCAGAATAAAGTATACATAGCCGATCGGTGGCAGAATGAATGTATCATTCGGGGTCTGTCGCCGGTTGTGTCAAGTATACACGATAAAAAGACCCCGTCTTGGATTGGCGGGAACTTATTGCCAATCCAAGCTGGGGTCTTTTTATATCTGACAGTTTGCAGGTTTTTGTCTAATGGGGGCAGAATAGTAGGAAAGTGACTGCAAAAGACTGGGCTGGAGGCTATTATAATTATGAATAAGGTAAGTCGTTTACTAACAGGTGTATTGTTAATTTCTCTGCTTATTTTTAGTGCAGGCTGTTCCACCGGGAGTCTGTTTGCTCCCAAGCCGTATAAGGAAACACAGTTTCTCATGGATACCATTATTGAGATAACCGCATATGGTCCGGGCAGCGAGGCAGGGACCAAAGCGGCATTTGCTGAATTTAAGCGGATTAATGAACTGACAAACAGGTTTGATGAAACCAGTCAGGTGTCAAAGATTAATCAGGCAGCAGGTAAGGAAAAGGTACAGGTGGACCCGGATGTGATTGCCATGCTGAAGCTGGCCCGCAGCCGTTCCGAGCAGCTTGACGGTGCGTTTGACGTAACCATTGGCGCTTTAACAGAATTATGGGGTATCGGCCACAAAGAGGATTTTGTGCCAAGTGATGCCGAGATTCAGGCCCGGCTGCCGCTGGTCAATTTCCGGCTGCTGGAGATTGATGATCAGGCCAATACGGTATTTTTGCCTAAAGCGGGTATGCGGATTGATTTAGGAGCGGTAGGGAAAGGGTATGCTAACCGGAAGGCCGTTGAAGCGCTAAAAGCCCATGGGGTAAAGTCGGCGTTGGTAAACGCCGGGGGCGATGTCCGGATTATTGGCAAGCGGCCGGACGGTCAGCCGTGGCGTCTTGGTGTGCAAGACCCTCGCAACTCGGAGGGCATTGCCGCTAAACTGTCCTTAAGTGATTGGGATGTGCTGGAAACTTCCGGCGATTACCAACGCTTTTTTATCAAAGACGGTGTACGGTACTCGCATATCCTGGACCCGCGTACCGGCTATCAGCCGCGGGAAGTTGCCAGTATTACGATTGTAGCTAACTCGGAGAACCATGCGGATATACTAAGTACAGCCATGCTGGTGCTGGGAGTTGAAAAAGGGCGGGAACTGCTCAGGCAATATCCGGGGACAGAAGCCATTTTTATAACAACTGACGGAAAAAAGGTAATTACTTCAGGTTTAGAGGGAAAGATAGAACTTTAGCACTTTAGGATGCCGATTGCAGGACGAATATTGCGCTTGCTATAATGAGGTATAGTAGCTATAACAAAGATTTCCCCTACGTAAGAGGTGAGACTGCTATGAATAGCGATACAATAAGAAAGGCGCTGGTTAGTGTCCTGCACGGTCAGGCAGGCAAATTTGCCAATGCGGAAGATTATTTACAGTCGGCGGTTACGGTGCCGCTAATTGACGTCGACGGCGAACCGTCGGTGTTATTCGAAGTGCGTTCAGGCAAGCTCAACCGTCAGCCTGGAGAAATTTGCTTTCCCGGCGGCCGGATTGAAGCCCATGACACCAGTCCGCTGCAGGCGGCTTTGCGTGAGACGGTGGAGGAGCTTGGCGTAAAAAGGGAGAAGATTCAGGTCTTGGGTACGCTGGATTTTCTGGTTAGCCCTATTGGTGTTCTGATATATCCTTATGCTGTGCATATATCAGCGGCTTTGCCGCTTGCTCCCAACGCTGACGAAGTAGCGGAAGTCTTTACTGTACCGCTGGATTTCCTGTTTGCCGCTAAGCCGCGGATAGCCTCTATGGAAATGGCAACCAAACCGTTGGCGGGTTTTCCCTTTGATCTCCTGCCGCCGGATTACCCCCAGGGATACCGCCGGCGGGCCAAATACCCGTTGCTTTTCTATCAATACAAGCATTATGTCATTTGGGGATTAACTGCAAGGGTATTGGCCAATTTTATTGAGGTTTGCCGGCAGGGACTGGGCGGGGATTATTCAGTATGATACTCCATGTTATTTTGCTGGTCAGCATGACCGGTTTGATCTTTACCCATCCCTTTGATGGTCATTTCCGGTTTACCCTGGGTGTGGTTGTGCTGGCCACACTGCTCTTGTATTTTAGACGGCTGCCGATTATCAGTATCGCAGTCTCGGCCGGCGGGGTTATGCTCTTATTTCGTATTCTGATTAAATATCCGTTTCTTGAGGAGTCGCTGCTGAGTGCTTTTTGGCACAATGTGCCGGCTTTTAGCTATTATTTGGCTTATGGACTGCTGTTTAGCGTTTTCAAGGTACGTGATTATCGGGGCAATATTCCGGCACTTATCCTGCTGCTCAGCATCTGCGATATTGCCAGCAACTGTGTGGAGCTCATGATTCGCCAGGAACCAGGCGGGCGCACTTTGGAAACTGTTTTGACCAGTCTGGTGGCAGTCGGCATCGCGCGTTCCCTTTTAATTGTGATTGGGTATTATTTGATGAAGCGTTATCGCGATTTTGTGCTGGCCGAAGCTCACGCCGCCCGTTATGCCGAATTAATTTTTATTATTGCCAAGCTTAAGGCAGAACTGTTTTACTTAAAGAAATCCTCTGCCGATATCGAATTGGTCATGGAAAAAGGCTATACCTTGTATCAAACCCTCAATGCAGCGCAACCGGGCGAACTGGTCCGGCCCGAATCACCCTCCGCCCGGGCGCTGGCCATTGCCCGTGATATTCATGAAGTCAAGAAAGACTATTACCGGGTGGCCAGAGGGATTGAGGAAATCTTAGATGTGGCCGTAAGAAAAGAAGGGCTGCCACTGTCTGAATTTTTCCAGATTATCGAACAAAATACCAGGCGGTATATCAATAGTTTGGACAAGCCTGTTTCCATTTCGTTTACCTATTATGGAGAAGTGGTTACCGATAAATATTATGCCGTTGTTTCCATCCTGAACAACCTGATCATCAATGCTGTCGAAGCAGTCGAACCGGCAGGCATTATCACGGTGACGGCAAGGTACAGCGGCGGCAAACTGCACCTTGCCGTTGCAGACAACGGCCCGGGCATTAGCCCGGAAGATGTAGAGGTGGTTTTTGCACCAGGATATTCTACTAAATTTTCGGAAGTTACCGGTCAGATGTCAACAGGACTGGGACTAAGCCATGTAAAGAATTTGACGGAATCGCTGGACGGAGAAGTTACGTTAACTTCCAAACCGGGAAAGACTGTATTTACTGTATCATTGCCATTAACCAACCTGGAGGTAAGTGAGCCGGACTAACCAGGCCAATCTAATAGGGGTGTGAAGAAGTGCGTTTTGTTATTATTGAAGATGATCTGAGCGTCCGCAAGATTATGATAAATATTATTGAAAAGTACAAATTGGGAACTGTAGTAGCCGAATGTGGTGATGGCTGGGAGGCCGAGTCAATCATTACCGAATATGCCCCCGATGTAGCCTTGGTGGACTTACTGCTGCCCGGGCAGGATGGCGTTGAGCTAATCAGAAAACTCAAAGAAACTAAGATAGAAACCTCCTGGATTATGATTTCAGAAAGTACCAGCCAGCCGATGATAACCAAAGCGTACCAGACCGGTATTGATTTTTATATTCATAAACCCATTAACGTTTTGGAGATTGTATCGGTTATTGGCAAGGTGGAGGAAAGCCGGCGTCTCAGGCAGGTCATGTCGCTTATTTCCCAAACAACGGCCCGTTATGTCGGCCCTGGCGGCCGGGCGGTAGCACCTGACGATAATACTAAGAAGAACAGGCTGAACCGGGTTTTTTCCGATTTGGGAATTATCGGGGAAGCCGGAGTGAAAAATATTCATCAACTGGCTCAATTGGTAAATCTGCGTCTGGCCGACGGGCATAGCCAATCGTATCAGCTGCATGAATTGTACCAGGAATTATCCCAGGAGATCGGGCAGGATGTTAAAACTATCGAGCAGCGGGTGCGGCGGGCTATTGCCAAGGCTATGCAGAATGTAGCCAATATGGGGATAGAAGACTACCATAACGACAAGTTTGAAATGTACAGCGGCGCTTTGTTTGATTTTAAAGAAATCAGGCAGGAGATGGCCTTCATTCAGGGTAAAGGCTCCTATCGGGGAAAAATTAATATAAAGAAATTTCTTGAAGGCTTATTGTTTTTGGCTGCCGAGTAATCCTAAGGCTTGGCAGACAGTTTTCAACAAAACTTCAAAAAATTGCAGGCATAAGAACTGTCACCCTGCCAATACTAAGGTTGAAGAATTCAACTATAGTAGCGGAAAGGGTGACAGTTTTGCGCAATAAGATGTACTACAAAGTCCTTAGCAGTGTTCTCCTGATCCTGTTTGTTATGGCTGCCGTTTTTGCCGGCGGCTGTGGTACCGGCACACCGGCCCCTAAACCTTTAAATGACGATCAGACCGGTCAAAATGAGGATCGGACCGGTCAAATGGCTCCCGACAATGTGCCCATGCCGCCACGCATGGTAATTGGCTACTATGAAAATCCCTGGCCGGGCACTCCGGACCAGTCAGGCTCATTTCCCAGCATGAAGGCTCATGCTAACAGTATGACGGGAGTAGGACCCTTCTGGTTCAAAGCCACTAAAGAAGGTACTCTGGAGGCCAAGGACAGTCAACTGGTATATGATACCGCCCGGCAGCTTGGACTTAGCATGTACCCGCTGGTTACTAATAAAACAGGTTCCACCGATGCTGTGCTGGGCGACCCGGCGGTCCGGACAAAGGTAACTGACAGTATTGTGAAACTGGTACAGGAAAAAGGCTATGACGGTATCAATATCGACTTTGAACTGCTGCCGCCTAAGCATAAAGACAACTTAACTGCCTTTATGACGGAATTGTACCCTAAAATGAAGGCCATTAATAAGGTGGTTATTGTGTCTGTATTCCCGCGGGTAGAAGTCGCCGAAGACGTTGCCGGTGCCTATGACTATCCTAATCTGGCTAAAAACGCCGATTTTCTACAGATTATGACCTATGATAATCACTGGGCTACCTCAGAACCCGGGCCGGTTGCTCCGGTAGACTGGTATGAGAAAAACATCAAATACGCCATTGAGCAGTCTGGCGGGCCGCATAAAGTGATTATCGGCGTGAGTGCGTACGGCTATGACTGGGTTGGTAAAAAGGGAGAAACGATAAAATATGTCGATGCCATTGTATTGGCGGAAAAACATGGTGCAAAGATAAACTATGATGATAAAGCCCAAGCTCCCTGGTTCAAATACAAAGACCACGAAGTTTGGTTTGAAAATGACAAAAGCACGGCGGCTAAGCTGGATATTGTCGCTAAATATAATCCTGCCGGCATTGCTATCTGGCGCCTGGGGCAGGAACAGCCGGAGATTTGGGGGATTATTGATAAAAAGTTCCCCAAAGGCAAGTAATGTCGGCACCTGCCACAAATGTGGCAGGTATTTTTTTGTAAAGAAAGAATACTAATAATAATCAATATTGGAGGCGAGAGTATGAGTGTTGTCGAAGTCACTATTGTCCCTTTAGGTACCGGTTCGCCCAGTGTTAGTCAATATGTGGCCGGGTGCCACAAAATACTTGAGCAGGCTACGGATCTCAACTACCAGTTGACGCCGATGTCGACTATTATCGAAGGTGACCTGAACCGAATCCTGGAGGTTATCCGCCAAATGCATGATACACCCTTTGCCGCAGGGGCTCAGCGGGTATCAACCACCATTAGGATTGATGACCGGCGGGATAAAGAACTTACGATGGCAGGAAAAATAAAAGCAGTTACCGACAAACTAGATTTAGTTTCAGGATAAACTGTAATCTGACAAAAAAGTCCTTGACGTAAAACTACATATTTTGCTATACTTCAAACAAGCCCCCGTTGCTAGGGGGCTTGTCTTGTTATCCTAACAGAAAGTGGAATCTTTCTTAAAAACAGGATCGATATCGGCTTCCACCGTCGCCACAGGCTCGGCGCAAGCCGTGTTTTCTTTATGTACTATATTTTGCAAAAGACGACGAAGGGGTGATTGTGTTAATGACATCATCGCGTCTCGAAAAACGGCTTGTCGAACAGCGCAAATCCCGGCGCAGCCGGTTTTTACTGATAGTAACGTGTTTGTTGTTATTTGTCACTGTGGCTGGTGCAACTTACTACTGGTCATCAGGCGGCAAGTTTGAAAAAGCCCGGAAAACCGGTGCCGGTGTCGCAGGGCTGCCCAATAAAGTCAACATCCTGGTAATGGGTGTCGATGAGCGCAGTGACGATGTCGGACGCTCAGATACTCTGTTTGTTGTTACTGTAGATACGTCGACAAACCAAGTGGCACTATTGTCGGTGCCGCGTGATACCAGAGTCAGGATTCCCGGCCATGGCTGGGATAAAATTAATCATGCCTATGCCCTAGGCGGCCATAAGCTTTCTCAGCGCGCTGTTGAGGATTTGCTGGGCATTCCTATGGATTATTACGCCATTATTAATTTTGCCGCTTTCAACAAAATTGTTGATGCTGTAGGCGGTGTTACTATTGATGTCGAAAAACGCATGTACTACGAAGATCCTTATGATAATCTGGTCATTGACATTAAGTCTGGTGAACAGCAAATGGACGGACGTACCGCCATTAAATATGTGCGTTATCGTGATGAAGAGGGGGATATTGGCCGGATTGAACGCCAGCAGAAATTTGTTAAGGCCATGCTTAATGAAGTTGCCAGCCCCTTTATCCTGCCACGGATACCGGGTATCATCCGGGAAGTAACCGACGCCCTTCAGACTGATTTGACAACCGCTGAAATGCTGAATCTGGCAAAACTGTTAAATGATGCCGCCAAGGCCGGTTTAAAGACCGAGATGGTTCCGGGAAAACCAGCCTATATTCACGATATTAGTTATTGGCTGCCGGATATTGTTGAGCTGCGGAATTATGTGGCTTCATCTCAGGGGATGACGACAGATGGAAAATTTGTGTCGGCAGCGCATACGCTGGCCAGCCAGTATGAACGCTCCATCCCGCAGGAAATGAAGATTGTTGAAGTACCGAAAAAACCGGCAGTAGATGAAAAAGATTCGAAAAAGAATACCTTGAAGGATTCCGAAGAGCCGGAGGAAAAAGATCCGAAGAAACCGGCCATAACCGATCCGAAAGCTCCTGACAAGCCAAAAGACACGAAAAAAACCAGGGTGCCGGAACCCAAACCCCCGGCAAAAACCAAAACTCCGGCAGCAGATAGCGGCAAGCTGAAGTTTGAAGTAGTTAATGCCAGCGGTACTCCGGAAGCCGGCAACCAAATGGCGGCAGAGCTTAGGAGTCAGGGCCATGATGTCATCAGTGTGGCGGGGATTAGCGCTGCCAACAAAAATACGGTAGTGATCGCTAACAGCAGTGAAGCCGGCAGTCAGTTAGCTGGTTTGCCTTTCCGTTATGCGCTCCAGGTAAATAACGACGATAGCAAAGCCAATGTAGTAAAAATAATTGTGGGCAAAGATTATGTGAACCGGTAAGGAAAATAAATTGTTTCCCGGCGCCAATCGTAGCTTAGCTTCTGCAAAAGCAGCAGCTAAGCTATTTTTTTTGTCTATTATGGGATACTATGGATGTATTTACCGCATTACAGGAAGAGGGGACAGTAGATGTGGATTGAGCAAATCCGCCGTCTTAAGATAGTGGGCCTTGTTGTTGTTGGTATTGTCAGCCTATTGGTGCTCCGGCTGGTATGGCTGCAACTGCTCCAGGGAGCTCATTACAAAAAAAATGCCGAACAGAACCGTACCCGGCAAATCAGCGTCCAGGCGCCGCGTGGTGTCATATATGACAGGAATGGCGAAATTCTTGTAAGCAGCAGACCAAGTTTTGCCGTTTCCATTATTCCTCATGAATATACCAATCCGCAGGAAGCTACGCCGCTGCTCGCGTCCATTACCGGTGTGGCGGTTGAGGAGATTAATCAATTATTGGCAGACAGTATTGATTTTCCGTATACACCGGTACGGATACAACGCAATGCCGATGACGTTATGATTGCCAGGATACAGGAGCGCCAGTATTATCTGCCCGGAGTGGTCCTTGAAGCCATACCTGTCAGGCAGTATGTCTATGAAGAACTGGCTTCCCATGTGCTGGGGTTTGTCGGCAGAATCAGCCAGGAGGAATATGCCAGGAACAAAGAACAGGGATACCACCCTGCCGACTTAGTTGGCAAGGATGGTTTGGAGCGGGAATGGGAGGAAGTGCTGCGCGGTACGGACGGTATCCGGCAGTCAGAAGTTAACGCCAGCGGCGAAGAAGTCCGCCCTCTGGGGAACCGGCCGTCTGTTACCGGCCGGGGACTGGTATTAACCCTTGATGCGAATCTGCAAAAAGCGGCAGAAGAAGCGCTGGCCGCTCAGGTTGCAGCCAGCCGTACGATCGGTGAACCTGCCAAGGGCGGCAGCGTGGTTGTGCTTGATGTCAACACCGGCGGTGTATTGGTAATGGCCAGCAATCCACCCTTTAATCCCAATCTGTTTGCGGGGGGCATTAGCAGTAAAGCCTGGAATGAGCTGATTGCCAATCCTGATCATCCGTTAAACAACCGGGCTATCCAAAACGCCTATCCGCCTGGTTCGGTATTTAAAATTGTTACCGCGGCCGCGGCGCTGGAGATGAACCTTACCACGCCGCAGGAGATATTTGACGATAGAGGTGTTTATGTACTAAATGGCTGGCGCTTTTACGGCTGGAACGTTAAGGGCCTTGGTAAGTTAAACATAGTTGACGGTTTGTCTTTATCGAGCGACCCGGTATTTTATGAACTAGGGCGCCGGCTGGGGGCGGATAACCTGGCAGCATATGCTTTAACTTTTGGCTTGGGCAAAGCCACCGGGATTAAGCTGGCAGGGGAAGTGAAGGGAATAGTACCGTATATTGAGTGGAAACAGGCCAATTATGGTGAGCCCTGGTATCCGGGGGAAACTTTGATTGCCGCCATTGGTCAGGGTTATTATCTGGCAACGCCGTTGCAGCAGGCGCTCTTGACTATGGCTGTAGCCAACGGTGGTATTGTCTATAAGCCAAGGCTTGTTGACCAAGTGCTGACACCGGAGGGCAGTCTTGCCGTAAGTTTGCCGCCTGAGGTTTTATGGACAATCTATCTGCGGCCTGAAGTATGGGACACCGTGCGGCAAGGATTGATTGCAGTTACCACCCGTGGCACCGGTGCCGCCGCATTCAAAGACTTTCCGCAAACAATAGCCGGAAAATCCGGTTCGGCAGAAACCGGCAGAGGTACTACCCATTCCTGGTTTGCTTGTTATGTTCCGGCCGAAAAGCCGGAAATTGCCATGGCCGTTCTCGTGGAAGAAGGCGGTGATGCTTCTGTGGCCGCCGTACCGGTTACCCGCCGGGTATTGGAAGCTTATTTCGGCATACCGAACAAGCAACTGCCGCCTGCTCCAAAAACCGATTAAAGGTGGCAGACAAGGATGGTAGGATAGGCAAGATTGCGCAGCGATCTTGCCTTATAAGTTTTGTGTACCACACAAAATCCGCGCGGGCGGCCGTCATAAAGCGCTGCGCCGCTGGCGAGTAACCTTCGCTTATACATAACGGCGGCCTGCGCCTCAGTGGTTTTTATTATTGCAAGTGAAAGGAAATTACCATTTAATCGCGAAGTATGATAAAATATTTGTGAAACTATAACGTAATCCGGGACGTGAATGTATGCAAGTGTACCCCATTAATCTAAAATTGACCGGTCGGCGTTGTGCGGTTGTCGGTGGTGGGGCAGTAGCTGAGCGGAAGGCAGCGGCACTTATCGCTGCCGGGGCTGAGGTCACTGTGTTTAGTCCGGTATTAACGCCCGGGCTCAGTGCGTTGCAGGAAGCAGGCGGCTTGTGCTGGACGCCGCGTGTCTATGTTGATGGTGATTTACATAATTTTTTTCTGGTATTTTGCGCCACCGACCAGCCGGAGATAAACCGTCAGGCAGCCGAGGCCGCCCGGGCGGCAGGAGCCATGGTCAATATTGCCGATGCGCCCGAGTTGTCTGATTTTTATGTGCCGGCACACATTGCCCAGGGCGATTTGCTGATCACCGTATCAACAGGAGGCGCCAGTCCTGTTTTAGCCAGACGGCTGCGGGAGGAAATGGCTGCAAGGTATGGACCGGAGTACGGTCAATATCTGGAGCTGATTGCCAAGCTGAGGCCGGAGATGAAAAAGCGGCTGGCAACAGCCAAAGCCCGGGAAAAATTCTGGCGGGAAACCATTGATCAAGAGGTGCTTGATTTGCTTAGAAAAGGCAAGTTTAGCGAAGCAGAGGAGAGAATGCGCCATGCAGCTTGTTGTATTAGGACTGAACCATAGAACCGCCCCGGTAGAAGTTCGGGAATGCTTCTCCTTTTCCGAAGAGCAAATCAAGGCGGCTTACAAACGTATTCATGAATATGATGATATTCGTGAATGCGTCATTTTGTCTACCTGCAACCGGACAGAGATGTATGCTGTTGTAGAAGATTCTGATGATGCCTTACCGGTCATGCAGGAGTTTCTTGATCATATGTCGCCGGGAGTGCTGGCTGAGACCAGCTATGATTATTTATTTTATTTTCAGGCGGAAGAATGTATTAGGCACCTGTTCCGGGTGAGCTCCAGTCTGGATTCGCTGGTGCTCGGTGAAGGCCAAATATTAAGCCAGGTAAAAACGGCTTATACCCTCGCCCGGACGTCAGGTGCTACCAGTACGGTGCTAAATACACTGTTTAACCGGGCGATTGCTGTTGGCAAGAAGGTGCGTACAGCAACCCGCATTGCTTATAATGCCGTGTCGGTAAGTTATGCCGCCGTTGAACTGGCTAAGAAAGTGCTTGGGGATTTGTCAGATTCCAATGTGCTGGTATTAGGGGCCGGTGAGATGAGCGAGTTGACAGCCCGGTACCTGGTGGCGAGCGGGGTGAAAACCGTATTTGTGTCCAACCGCAACCTGGACAGGGCCGAGGCTTTGGCGGACAAGTTCCGGGGAGTGGCCGTGCCGTTTGAACACTTTATGAAATGTGCGGTGGACGCCGATATCGTCATTACTTCCACCGGTGCTCCCCACTACATTATCCGCACCTGGGATGTTGCTCATCTGATGCCTAAACGGCGGGGACGGCCTATCCTGTTTATTGATATTGCCGTACCGCGTGATATTGAACCCGAGGTTGAGGCCATCGCCGGTGTGACTCTCTACAACATTGACGCTTTGGAAGCGGTGGTGGAATCCAATTTGCGCGAGCGGGAACAAGAGGCAGCTGCGGCTGAGCAACTGATTGACGAGGAAATGGCCTGTATTATTGCCCGGTTTCGCTATCTGGCCTACCAGCCTACCCTTGTCCGTCTGACCGACAAAGCTGAACGAATCCGGCAGCGCGAGGTTAAGCGGGCGATGGCGAAGCTGCCGGACATTACGGCTGAGGAACGGCGCATTGTGGAAAACATGTCGAAAATGATTGTGCGGAAATTGCTGCGTGATCCCATTATCAGGCTTAACGAAGCCGCCGGTACGGATAAGGAATATTACTACCAGGATGCTCTCCGCAACATGTTTCAGTTGGACCATTCCATGGATATGGTGCGGGAGCGGGCAGGTCATCGAGGAGAGGAACAAGACAGTGAAGCAAAAACTTGTCATCGGTACGCGCGGTAGTAAGCTGGCTCTCTGGCAGGCCCAGCATATAGCCGCCTGTTTGCGTGAGCGCTACCCGGAAATAGCAATAGAACTGAAACATATGGTAACAACCGGTGATAGAATTCTGGATGTGCCGTTAGCCAAAATCGGCGGCAAGGGTTTGTTTACCAAAGAATTAGAGGTGGCCATGCTGAGCGGTGAAATCGACTTAGCGGTACACAGTCTGAAAGATATGCCCACCGAATTGCCGGAGGGGCTGGTGCTGGCCGCCGTTACCGACCGGGTTGATCCCGGTGATGCTTTAATTAGTCCTCAATATAAAACACTGGATAACCTGCCGGCTCATGCCAGGGTAGGAACCTCCAGCCTGCGGCGCAAAGCCCAGCTCCTGAACGTCCGTCCGGATCTTACCATTGTTGATTTGCGGGGCAATTTGGATACCCGCCTGAAAAAACTGACAACCGAGAAACTTGACGCCATCTTGCTGGCGGTGGCCGGCCTCAGGCGCTTGGGCTGGGATGAGCATATTACTCAAGTTTTGCCGCAGGATATTTGCCTGCCGGCAGTTGGGCAGGGAGCTTTGGCCATTGAAGCGCGGGAAAATGATCCGGAGACGCTTGCCTTGCTGGCGTTTTTAAATCATGAGCCAACCCGGCAGGCTACCCTGGCGGAGCGGACCTTTCTGGCAGAAGTCGAGGGTGGCTGCCAGATACCGATCGGTGTTTACGGAGAGATCAAAGCAACAGGACAGCTAAGCTTGCAAGCCGTTATTATGTCGCCTGACGGCCAGGAAGCCGTGCATGATGCTATTGACGGCAGTCCGGCAGACGCTAGCTTGCTGGGACATACTCTGGCCGCACGCATGCTGGCAAGCGGCGGGCGTGAAATATTGGCAAAACTATTTGCCAGGGAGATGTAGGGGAGGATTCTATGAACCAGCCAATTGTCTACTTAGTCGGTGCCGGTCCCGGGGATTACGGGCTGATTAGTTTGAAAGCCATAGAATGTATCAAACAAGCCGATACTATCGTGTATGACCGGCTGGCCGATGACCGCCTGCTGGATCAGGCCCGGCCCAATGTTGAACTCATCTATGTAGGGAAAGCTTCCAGTGACCATACCATGCGGCAGGAGGATATCAACCAACTGCTGGTGGATAAGGCCAAAGAAAATAAAATTGTTGTCCGTCTCAAAGGCGGTGATCCGTTTGTTTTCGGGCGTGGGGGAGAAGAGGCCCTCACTCTCTTGGCTAACGGTATTCCTTTTGAGGTGGTGCCTGGTATTACTTCGGCTATCTCCGTACCGGCCTATGCCGGTATTCCGGTAACCCACCGGGGGATTGCCACCTCCTTTGCCGTCATTACCGGTCATGAAGATCCGACCAAGGGCGAATCCGGCATGAAGTGGGATAAGCTGGCTACTGCGGTAGATACCCTGGTGTTTCTCATGGGAGTGGAAAATCTGCCCCATATTACTGCCAAGCTCGTTGAACATGGCCGTCCGGCCGACACTCCGGCCGCCGTCATCCGCTGGGGCACCAAACCGGAACAGGAAGTACTGGTGACCACTGTTGGGACGGCTGCCAGCGATGTTGCCGCCAGAGGCTTAAAGCCGCCGGCCATCTTCATTGTCGGTCAGGTTGTCACCCTGCGCGACAAATTAGCCTGGTTTGACAATAAGCCCCTGTTTGGCAAAAAAGTGCTGGTTACCCGGGCGCGCGAACAAGCCAGCGTTCTTACTGACGGTTTAGCCAAGCTGGGTGCCGACTGTATGGAAGCTCCGGCCATAAAGATTGTGCCGCCGGCAAGCTATGAACCGCTTGATGCGGCTATTGCCTGTCTACAGGAATATGATTGGCTGATCTTTACCAGCGTAAATGGCGTGGAGCATTTCTTTGCCCGTATGGCAGCCGCCGGACTGGATACCAGAGCCATTAAAGCCAAAGTGGCCGCTATCGGCTCACCGACTGCCGCCAGACTTAAAGGCTATGGGATTGTCGCCGATATCATTCCGGCCGAATTCAGAGCCGAAGGCGTTATTGAGGCGCTGAAACCCCATATAACGCCCAGTATGAAAGTACTTATTCCCCGGGCCCTGGTTGCCAGGGATATTCTGCCGGAAAAGCTGACCGAGCTGGGAGCCTGTGTCAATGTTGTCCCCGCTTACCGTACCGTTACCGGCGATACCGACGGCCAGGAGCTGGCTGCTGCTTTAGCGGCAGGCAGCATTGATCTGGTTACATTTACCAGCTCATCCACCGTTACCAACCTGTTGGCATTGCTGGGGCAGGACGGTGCCCGGCTGGTTGCCAAAGCCAAAGTAGCCTGTATCGGCCCGATTACCGCCGAGACCTGTTTGACTCACGGCATCAAGCCTGACATTATTGCAGAGGAATATACGATTAAAGGCCTCATTGAAGCCATTACCACCTTATATGGAATCGGCTAGAATTTTTCCGGATATGCTGCCGGTAACGCCTGCAAGGCTTTACCGGCTATTATATAGTTAGTGCTGCAGCCAGCGATAATATGAAGTATATCACCGGATGCAGCACACAAGGAGGAATTATATTATGTCCATGGTATATCGTCCCCGGCGGCTGAGAGCTACCAGCGGCATCCGCAATATGGTGAGAGAGACGGCTTTGACACCTGACAACCTGGTCTACCCAATATTTGTCGTACCAGGCACCAAGGTGAAAAAAGAAATTTCCTCGCTGCCGGGCAACTACCATCTGTCGCCGGACATGGCCGTTGAATTGGCACGGGAAGTATATGCTCTGGGCATACCTGCTGTGCTGGTATTTGGCCTGCCTGAATACAAAGACGAGCGCGGCAGCAGTGCCTGGGATATGAAAAGTCCGGTACAGCAGGCTATTTTAGCCATCAAACAGGCGGTGCCTGAACTTGTTGTCATTAGTGATGTCTGTTTGTGCCAGTATACCGATCATGGGCATTGTGGCCTGTTAAACGGACATAAAGTGGATAATGACCCGACGCTGCCGCTGCTGGCTGCGGTTGCCCTAAGTCATGCCAAGGCCGGTGCCGACATGGTGGCGCCGTCCGATATGATGGACGGCCGGGTGGCTGCCATCCGGACCGGACTTGATGCCGGTGGCTATAGTGATGTAAGCATCATGTCCTATGCCGCTAAATATGCTTCTGCCTATTACGGACCATTCCGGGCGGCCGCCGATTCGGCTCCCCAGTTTGGTGACCGGCGGGCCTACCAGATGGACCCGGCTAACTCCCGGGAAGCGCTAAAAGAAGTGGCGCTGGACATCGAAGAAGGCGCCGATCTTGTTATCGTTAAGCCTGCTTTGGCTTACCTTGATATTGTCCGGCAGGTAAAAGACCGGTTCCTGCTGCCTGTTGTTGCCTATAATGTGAGTGGCGAATATGCCATGGTTAAGGCAGCGGCGGCTCAAGGACTGATTGACGAACAGCGGTTGGTTATGGAGACACTGCTGGGGATGAGGCGCGCCGGTGCGGATATTATTATTACCTACCATGCTCTTGACGCTGTGCGGTGGTTATAACTTTTCTGTTTGAAAGGAGTTAGAATGGCATGAATTTTACATTAGAGAAATCAGCAACTGCCTTTGCGGAGGCTAAGCGCTATATTCCCGGCGGTGTCAACAGTCCGGTCCGTTCCTTCCGGGGAGTTGGCGGCACGCCGCCGTTCATTGCCAAAGCGGCAGGCAGCCGGATTTATGATATTGACGGTCATTCCTATATCGACTATGTTGGTTCCTGGGGCCCCATGATTTTGGGGCATGCCCATCCGGAAGTAACGCATGAACTGACAGACGCTTTAACGCGCGGCACCAGCTATGGCGCGCCGACGCTGCTGGAAACGGAACTGGCCCGTATGATTACGGAAGCTGTACCGTCGATGGAACTGGTCCGCTTTGTTAATTCCGGCACAGAGGCCACGATGAGTGTCCTTAGGCTGGCCAGGGCGTTTACCAAACGTAATAAAATTATCAAATTTGCCGGCTGTTATCATGGCCATCATGACAGCCTGCTGGTTAAGGCCGGATCGGGTGCTACCACCTTAGGTGTACCGGACAGTCCGGGTGTGCCGGAGAGCATTGCCGGCAATACGATAACGGTAGAGTATAATGATGCGGCAGGTTTGGCGGCGGTATTTGAGAAACAGGGCGAGGATATTGCCGCTGTTATCATTGAACCGGTACCCGGCAATATGGGGCTGGTGCTGCCACGTCCCGGCTATCTTAAACAAGTCCGGGAGATTACCGAAAAATATGGTGCACTTTTAATTTTTGATGAAGTCATGTCAGGTTTCCGGGTAGCCTATGGCGGAGCCCAGGAATTGTATAATATTACGCCAGATCTTACTTGTCTGGGCAAAGTTATTGGCGGCGGTTTGCCTGTCGGTGCTTATGGCGGCCGGCAGGACATTATGGAATTGATTGCGCCGGCCGGACCGGTGTACCAAGCCGGTACATTAAGCGGTAATCCGCTGGCTATGACCGCCGGACTTGCCACCTTGCGCTTATTGTCGCACACTGAGGGCTTCTACGAGCAGGTGACCAAAACGACAGCCGCATTATGTACCGGCATACAGGCACAGGCACAAAAGCAAGGCTTCGACTTCCAGTTCCATCAGGTTGGCACGATGTTTGGTCTATTCTTTACCGACAAGCCGGTTTACGATTATGCCAGTGCCAAGCAGTCTGATGTTGATGCTTTTAATATATATTTCCATGCGATGCTGGAGCAGGGAGTTTATCTGGCTCCGTCCCAATTTGAGGCCAGCTTTATGTCTGGCGTACATTCGCAGGCTGATATTGATGCAACCATTGCCGCTAGCGGCAATGCCTTTGCGAAAGTCGCTCAATACTATAGTCAACGAAGAGCTTAACTGGATCGACCCTGTGTACACGATACACTGGGTCGATTTTTTATCCCAACAGAAAGTATAATTTCAGCTTGGCGCAAGCCGTGTTTTCTTTATGTTTAACAAAATGTACACGTTTGCGCGCCCCCGAAGCCTTATAGAAAAGGTGCCGGTATAAGGCCGGTCGGGCGGACGCTATACAATGCTATGTCACCGGTGCTTACCTTATGTCGATTTTTGTAAAAACATAAGAGAAATTGCGTTTGATTTTTCTGGAAAATAACAGAAAATTTTTAACTTTTTATTTTGTGAATATGATAAGATAGTACTATTAGCAAAGTATATACTATACCCCTGCAGGTAAAGGAGCTTGAGGTTCGTGAGTTTTGCCAAGCGCATGTTGGTGATACGAATATGGGGTGATCCCGCCTCACAACTGCAAATTATTGTCAGGCGTATGAGCAGTATTTCCGCCTTATTCAGCATGATAGCTGCTGTGGCAATCTCCGGCCCGCAGTGGCTGGTAGTTGTTGCCTTGGCTGTTACGCATATTATGTATAACTTGGTTTTTTGCTGGCAGCGACCTAAACTGCAATTGGGTGAACTTGTTTTAAATTTGGCACTGTGTGCGGGTTTTACGCTGGCTGGGGCCTTGTATAGTGAAGTCTTATATCATTTGCTGTTGATGCGCATGGTGCTCAGGGGCGGGCGCAGCCGGGTCTGGCGAATGGTCGCGGTTGTTTCGTTTGTGTATATGGCCGCTCATTCGTTGGTGGCAGGAGCCTTTACAGCTGCTTTTTGGCTGGAGCACATTTATAATATTATTGCGTTTGCCGTGGTATCTTTTACTACTGTTTATATGCTGCGGGTTGTTGAAAGCCAGCAGCAGCAGGAGGGACAAATTGCCCAGCTTATGCGGGAAAATGCCCGGCACTATAAACTGGCCCATACCGACGAATTGACAGGCTTGCTGAACCATCGCTCCTATTTGGAAAAAACGGCTGATTTACAGCAATATGCCCTGTTAATTGTCGATATTGACCATTTTAAGCAACTCAATGATGCTTATGGCCATTTGTTTGGGGATCAAGTGCTGACAACCATCGGCAATATTATTAGCATGAATATTCGTAGTAAAGATATGGCTTTTCGCTATGGCGGCGAGGAATTCGCGCTGGTTTTACCGGGAACATCTTTGGAATTGGGGTTTAAAATTGCTGAGCGCCTCCGCTTTCAGGTAAGCAACTGCGATTTTTTCCATCATGGGGAGCGGGTAAAAGTCACTATCAGTATCGGGGTGGCACTCAAGCAGCAAGGACTGACCTGCCAGGATGCATTTCAGGAGGCTGACAGCGCTTTGTACCGGGCTAAACGGCAAGGCCGCAACCAATGTGTGGTGTTTGAAACCGCAATTTAATGTTTGTGTAGGTAATCCAGGCTAAAGAGGCCGTGGTGAAACGTAAAAGTCTCACCACGGCTCCTTTTTTTACTATTTTTAAACTCCCTTATCAACATAAATGGCAACATTCCGGTGCGGATATTTTCTTTCAATATCAGGTATATTTTTACCGTGCAAGTCTAAGGGACGAATCACGCAGGTGATTCGCCCCTTTTTAAGAAAATATACTCGATTAGCAGTCAATACTGCCGGTGGCGTTGAGCTCTTCCTCGGTAACGCTGGCGCTGACCAGTTTCGCGATAACTAAGTCGCCGGATACGTTCAGCGTCGTTCTGCACATATCAAGGAAACGGTCAACACCGAGAATCAAGCCAAGACCTTCAACCGGCACACCGACATTTACGCATAAAATCGCAATGATTGGCAAGGTGCCGCCAGGAACGCCGGCTGTGCCGATGCCGCCTAAAACAGCCGTTAATACGACAATGATTTGTTGTTCAATTGAGAGGTTGACGCCGAAAACCTGTGCCAGGAACAACAGTACCACACCTTCATAGAGACCGGAGCCATTTTGGTTGGCCGAAGCGCCGCAGGTGAGGACAAAGCGGGAAATCTTCGGCGGCAGTTTTAAGGTTTTCTCTGCGGTTTCCAGTGCGATTGGCAAAGTGGCATTGGAGGAAGCGGTAGAAAAAGCGTATACATAGGCTTCCTTGCAAGACTTGAAGAATTCCCATGGGTTGGTTTTCGCAAATATTTTAAGAAATGCGGAGTAAACGACAAGCTGCTGAATTAAGATACTGAGCACGACCACAGCGGCAAAATAAGCGACATTGGTCAGGAACCCGGCGCCCATCCGATAGGTCGTATTGAATACGATGGCAAAGATGCCGTAAGGAGCAAGTCTCATAGCCCAGTCAATGATTTTCAGTGAAATATCAAAGATGGACTGCAACATGCGAACAAGCGGATGATTTTCCTCCTTAATGACCATGCTCATGGCATAGCCAAACATTAGTGCGAACACCATGACGGCAATGATTTCGCCGCCAAAGGCTCTGGCGGCAGAGTCAATCGGGTTTTGCGGAATTAAGTCAGTAATATAAGTAGTCCAGGGCTTATTTTGTGCAAGCTGCACATTTTTATTGATGCTGATAACCCCTTGGTTCTTGGCCAGCGCTTCTTTGTCAAATTCCACGCCAGCCCCGGGCTGCATAATGTTGGTCATGGTTACGGCGAGCATAACGGCAATTACGCTCAGGGCAACCGTGTACATGAGCGACTTGGCGGCAACCTTGCCCAGGTTGCGGCCTTTGCCAAGCTCATACACACCCAGCATTAGCGCCGAAACCAACAGGGGAACAACCACCATGAAAATCATTTTGAGGAATATGGCACCGGTCAGGGTGCACAAATCGGTGACTGTTTTCATGAAGGGATAGGATTTTTCCGGAAAAGAATAATAACCAATTAGACCGACGATGATACCTAAGACAAAGCCTAACAGCAGTTTTTGATATTGCTTCATACTTTTAACCTCCTATCTTAATCTTTTGATTTCGTGTTATGCAGTGAAGACAAACACCTCCCTTTTTAAAATGATCTATAAATGGAAAGTATTACAATAAATGTATAATTTGCTTTTTTTATAATTATTCCTTTTATTTTAAATTGAATATTGCAAAAATTTTTAAAAATACAAAATACATTTGGCATGTCACTGGTTTTAAACAAAGCAAAAAAGGGACGAATCACGCGTGGTGATTCGTCCCTTGACACTTTATTTCTATTAGCCTAAGATGGCTTTCAAATCTTCATCCGGAGTGGTAATTGGCTGAAGACCGAAATTGTCGTTGAGTACTTTGAATACTCCCGGGGTTACGAAAGCCGGAGCTGTTGGCCCTAAGCGGATGTCCTTCACGCCGAGGTGCAGGAGGGTAAGCAGGATGGCAACAGCTTTTTGTTCAAACCAGGAGAGTACGAAGGAGAGCGGCAGGTCATTTACGCCGCAATTGAAGACTTTGGCAAGAGCAACCGCCACTTGAATACCCGAGTAGGCGTTATTGCACTGGCCGAGGTCGATGAGGCGGGGAATGCCGTCAATGGTGCCGAAGTCAAGATGGTTAAAGCGGTATTTGCCGCAGGCTACGGTAAGAATTACGCAATCTTGCGGAATTTTTTCAGCCAGTTCGGTGTAGTAGTTGCGGCCGGGTTTAGCGCCGTCGCAACCGCCGATGAGGAAGAAGCGTTTAATTTTTCCGGCTTTAACAGCATCGACAATTTTGTCAGCCAGGCCGAGAATGGCGTTGTGGTGGAACCCGGTAGTCAGAGTGTAAGCGCCTGCTTTGTCAGCAAGCTGCGGCAGAGCCTTGGCTTTAGCGATAATTTCCGAGAAGTCGCGGTCGGCGATGTGGTTGCCACCCTGGAGGCCGGTTACACTGCGGGTATAGATGCGGTCACCGTAGGTCTCATTGGCTGTCAGCGGCATTACACAGTTGGTAGTCACTAAGATTGCGCCGGGGAAGGCTTCAAATTCTTTGCGCTGGTTCTGCCAGGCAGTACCATAGTTGCCAACAAGATGTTTGTATTTTTTGAGCTCAGGATAAGCATGGCCTGGCAGCATTTCACCATGGGTGTAAATATTGATGCCGGTGCCTTCGGTTTGTTTTAAGAGTTCTTCCAAATCAAGCAGGTCATGGCCGGTAACTAAGATACCGTGGCCGGCTTTAAAGCCTGTGAATACTTCTGTAGGTACAGGTGAGCCAAAACGGTCAACATGGGCTTTATCCAACAGTTCCATGACCTTAAGGTTAATTTCACCACATTTCAATACCATGGCAATATGTTTTTCCAAGCTGAAATTTACGTTAGTCAGCGTGAAGAATAAGGCGTCATGCATGAAAGCGTCAACTTGCTCGTCACGGGCACCCAGTTCGCGGGCATGGTGAGCATAGGCGGCAATGCCTTTGAGGCCGAAAATCAGGGTATCCTGTAAACTGGCAATATCTTCGTTTTTTCCGCAGACGCCAATTTTGGTACAGCCTGAGCCACCTGCAGTTTGTTCACATTGATAACAAAACATACTCATTTCTCAAATCCCCCTTGTTTGTTTGTAGCTTATGCTGTCATTATAAGGGATAAAGCAACTTGGGACTGTGACGTATGTCACAGTCCCAAGTGATTTTTCTCATCCCAACAGAAAGTATAACTTTCTTAAGAACAGGATAAGGGCAACATCGACTTCCACCGTCGCCAAAGGCTCGGCGCAAGTCGTGTTTTCTTTAAATTTCAGTTGTTTTAATATCCACCTTGTCTCCATTTGTAACAACTGCCGTATATTCAGTGGGTAAACCATTGAGCAATACGGTAATCCTGCCAACCGGCGGCAGGGTACGGGGATCAAAATCAGCAGCCAGCAGTACATCGCTAATAAGTGGCTGACGGTCAGGAGATATAGTAAAGTCAATGGTACTGCCGGGAACCGCAGTTTGGCCGGCTTCCGCCGGCTGACCATCCAATAACACGCTATAGCGGCGGACCGGGATGGCGCAGGGGGCGCCGTTGAATAACACATGGATGGTATCCTCATCTTTAGCGGTAATGCCCAGGACTTCTGCCAGGGTGGGCAGCGCTGGTTTGAGGGTTTCAATATTGTCACCAGGGGAAAGTGGGCTGTCCAGGGAAGCCGGAGCGGCATTAATCGTATATTTGGGCCATACTCTGTAGGAACGGTCGGTACCGTTAACCTGGTAGCGATATTCAGCAGGTGTGGCGGCGAGATTTAACCCGGCAAGCACTTGTTCTAATGTTTCTATAGGTGTGATACAAATTTGGTCACGATCGCACAGGCGCGTATCAGGCTCAGCCGGAATCCCGTTTACCGTTACCGGCGATTCCAGTTGATAGCTTTGACCGTCAAGCTGAATGGTCAGTGGTTCGGGTATGGGTGCGATTTCTCTGAGCAAAGGTGTCGGCGTTATACCGTCAGAGCCTGGTGTTATTTCCAGGATATCCTGATCACAGAGAATATCGGTAAGCTTGGCTGGCTGGCCGCCGCGCATAATTTGACCGGCAATGCCATGACCGCCGGGAATAAAGCGGGTTTGGCCATTGACGGAAATGGTCAGACCCATACCTGGCCGGCCGCGCAGCGCCCGGATATCAATGCCGGCGGCCAGGAGCGCATCGGCTATTGTTAAGCGGCTTAGGTTAAACAAGCGGATGGGTCGCTCGTTGACGGTAATATTAATGAAGTTTAAGGTACGTCCGCCGGCCAGTTTTAAAATTCCCAGTGGAGTCACCGCATCAGGGGTACATAAGGCAGAGGGTATGCCGGTAATGCCTTCAATGGAATCAGGGCGGCGAATGGCAACTCTCGCTGCCGGAATGTCCAGAGCCTCCGCTAATGCTTCCGGTAAGAGCGGTGTCAGGGCGCCGCCGCCGACCAGGAGGACGGCCTGCGGCTGCTGGGTATTGAGAGTCAGAATTTCGCCGGCAATAGCCTGGGCCAGTTCAACTACCTTGGGGGCCAGGGAATCAATAATGGTCTTGGCCGACTCTTTGTGAGGCATGCCCAGCACGTCGGTGAAGGCAATTTTTTTATTATTACTGCCAAGCTGGCGTTTAACCGTTTCGGCGACATTGAAATCAAGCAAAAAATGCTGTGATATGGCTTCGGTAATTTCATCTCCGGCCAGTGGCACCATGCCATAGCCAATCACTGAGCCGTCGCGGGTTATAGCTACATCGGAGGTGCCTGCGCCGACATCGACAAGTACGAGATTTAGATGGCGCATGGTTGAGGGGATGAGGACATTAATGGCGGCAATGGGTTCCAGTGTAAGGGTTGCCATTTCCAGACCGGCGGCTTGAATGGAGGACTGCAGGGAATCAATGACCTGCCGGGGCAAGAAGGTGGCAATGACTTCGATAGACGAGCGTTTGCCGCGCTGGCCAACAAGGCTTTTGATGCGGGTGCCGTCCAGGCTGAAGCTGACGACGCTGTAGCCGACACAGTAGTAATCGGCCGGGTCAGCCACCGCACCGGAGGTAGCCAGTTCGGCCTGGGCCGTCTGGATGGCCGCCAGTTCAAGGGAGCGTTCATCCTCCGGGGTAAGTGGGCCGCGGGAGGCTGTTTCCAGCTCGGCCGAGATCCGCAGGGTGCACAGGGCGCGGCCGGCGGCAGCTACCGCGACTTTGGTCAACTTGCCAACAGTCGCCTCCAGGCGGGAAGTGACTGCCGCCAGTACTTCGGCAACTTCCAGCACATCGTGGATCTGCCCGTCAAGCATAGCCCGGGTATGATGTTCTTCCCGCTCTGAGGCTATTAGTTTTATCGTGCCGTTTTGCACCTCGCCGACAAGTCCGACGACACTTCTGGTACCGATATCTAAAGCAAAGAGGAGTTGGTTATTGTCCATAAGTACTCCTTCATTCATTGTATTCAGAATCAACAATGCTAATTTCGCCGCAGGATATCCTATATCCTGTCAGTAAATTTAAGAATATGGCACACATTTATGATTTTTGTCTAAGATTCATAACAATATTTTAGTGTATTGCGTCAGATTATTTGGTAAGATATAGTTTAGGTAGTAGGAGAGGAGGTTACGTAAGTTGTCTACTATACATATAATACTTGACAGTACTGCTAATGCACCTGAAGAAATGCTGGCAGCTCACCCCAACCTTCATATAGTACCGCTAAAAGTGATTATCGGGGATACTGACTGGAATGAGCCTGAACTGAGCAATACAGAACTGTTTCGCATAGCTAAAGAAAAAGGGATACATCCGCGCACCTCGCAGCCGGCACCGGGCGATTTTGCCCGGGTATTTTCTCCGGCAGCCGAGGGGCATCCTATAATAATGATTAGTGTTTCGGGTGGTTTAAGCGGGACCGTTAACGGTGCAAGAGCGGCGGCCAAAGAATTCAAGGGCCGTGAAATCTATGTGATTGATTCCCGTACGTCGTCAATTGGCATGATAAAAATGGCAGAGGCGGCACTTAAGCTGGCTGCTGCCGGCAACCCGGCAGCGGCTATTGCCGAACAGCTGCAGCAGATGGCAGATGCCACCCACACGCTGATTCTGCCTGACTCTCTGGATTATCTGTATAAAGGCGGCCGGATTGGCGGTGCAGCAGCGCTGGTTGGTTCGATTTTGCAAATTAAGCCTATCCTTACCTTGCGCGAAGGTAAGGTAGTGGTGTTTGATAAGGTGCGTACCAGGACGCGGGCGGTGGCACGGATGCTGGAGGAACTGGATAAGCATGGTGAACTTGAATATATTGGGGTGGCGCATGGCGAAGCCCAGGCAACAGCCCAGGAGATATATGATACGGTTTGCCAACGCTACCCCAACATTCCGGTATTACTGAGCGGTATCGGTTCGGCACTTGGCGCCCATTTGGGTCCTGGTGTCCTTGGCCTGTTTTTTCAAAAGAAGCAGTAATACAGTAGAGGAGGGAACTGTATGCAATCCAGCATGGATGTCATTAATGGGAGAGATTTTCGCCGCATGATTGCCGGGGCGTATGGAGCCTTCATGCGCGAACACGAATACATCAACAGTCTCAACGTATTTCCTGTACCGGATGGCGATACCGGTACGAATATGCTGCTGACATTGGGGGCGGTGGCCAAAGCGGTGGCCGAAGCGCCTGATGAGGGGATTGGTTCTCTGGCGCGCCGGGGTGCGGACAGTGCCATTATGGGGGCCAGAGGCAACTCCGGGGTGATCTTGTCGCAACTCTTGCGCGGCATTGCCCGGGGGCTGTCCGGCAAGGACACGGCTACGGCGGCGGAAGTGGGCAAAGCCTTTCAATATGGCGTATTGTACGCGTACCGGGCAGTAGCCCGGCCGGTTGAGGGCACAATCCTGACGGTGGCGAAGGGCATTGCCAAGGGGACGCACCGGGCGGTGCGGGACCGGGTGGCTTTTGCCGATATTTTGACAGAAGCAATTAGCGCCGGACAGGAGGAACTTAAACGGACGCCGGACTTATTGCCGGCGCTCAAGGCCGCCGGCGTAGTTGATGCCGGTGGTCAGGGCCTGATTGTGTTTCTGGCAGGGTGTCTGGAAGGGCTGGAGGGGCGGTTCAGCGGGCCTGAAGCCGATTTTGGCCGTACCTTGACAATATCCGGCATGACTGCTGAGGTTACTATTGCCCATCCGTATTGCACCGAGTTTGTGGTCAAGCGATTTGCCGCCAGTAAAGCAGAAGTTAAGCGTCAGTTAGAGCAGATGGGTGATTCACTGGTGCTCGCACCCGGTGAGGGCATTTTAAAAGTACATATTCATACCGCTCACCCGGGCGCCGTACTGGAATCGGCAATCGCCTGGGGAACGCTGCATGATATTAAGATTGATAATATGTCTGATCAACACCGGCAAACGCTGGAGACTGCCGGGGAGGCGCAGGTCAGGTCAGGACTGGCCGTCATTAGTGTGGTGTCAGGCGAGGGGCTTGCCAACATTATGCGGCAAATGGGGGCAGACATTGTTATTACCGGCGGGCAAACCATGAATCCGCCGGTGGAGGAGTTCGTGGCCGCTATCCACAACAGCTCGGCCGAAACCTATATTATATTGCCTAACAACAAGAATATTGTGCTGGCTGCCGCGCAGGCGAAAAAACTGTTGGGCGACGACCGGGTGGCTATTGTGCCTACCACCAATGTGCCGCAAGGCTTGGCGGCTGTGCTGGCCTTTGATGCCCAGCGTGATCTGGCTGACAATCTGGCCCGGATGGCCGAGGCGCAGGCTGCGGTGAAATCAGCCAGTCTGACGATTGCTGTCCGCGATTCGCTGGTGAATGGTCAGAAGGTGCCTGAAGGCGCATATATCGGCGTCATAGACGGCAGTGTGGCGGTGTGGGCTGACGGGTTGTCCGCGGCATTGACGCAGGTCGTTAAACAATTGGTTGATCCTGATACCGGCATCGTGAGCCTGTACTACGGAGCAGAGCTTGACGAGGCTGAAGCTAAGGTCCTGGCAGCAGGGCTTGCCGAACAGCTTGATGCTGTGGAAATAGAAGTGTATTTTGGCGGGCAGCCGCACTATCAATTTATCATCAGTGTGGAGTGACAGGGAGGGAAATGATGTTAAGCTCACTAAATATCAGCGACTTTGCCGGCAGGCTGGCTGCGGCAGAGGTACCGCCAGGCGGGGGAAGCGCGGCAGCTATCAGTGGTCTGATGGGGGCGTCGCTCCTGGAGCTGGCGGTAAATTATTCGTTAAAGAGTCCGGGACAGGTGGTGTGCAGTGAATTGCTGCTTGCCAAGCAGGCCGACTTGAGCAGACTGCATATTGAACTGACTATTTTGATTGACAGAGATGCCTTAGCACTGCGGGGATTGCTGGCGGCAGCCGGTTTACCGGAGAATGGTGCCGAAAAGCAGCAGGCGCGCCGGCTTGCCTTGCAGAAGGCGGTAAAACTGGCCGCAGAGGTGCCGATTGAGACAGCCAGGTCTTGTTTGGAGGTTGTTGAGATTGCCAAAACCATTGTGGCAAAAGTAGACAAGATGGTAGTGAGCGATTTGATGGCCGGCGTAGCCATGGCCTATGCCGGCATTGTCGGCAGCCTGCTCAGTACGGCCATTAATCTGAATGAGCTGGAGGATGAGCTTCTGGTTAATGCCCTTAAAGGCCAGATCTATCTGTTGCAATCAACGGCCGATGAACTGAAGGCCGCCATTGAGGACAAGGTCTATGCCAGTGCTCCCTTTAGTGTTGTCAGGGGATAATTCTCCGGTCAACATAGGAAACCGATAGTGTTGTTAACAAAGCCCTGTATCCAGGTTGTAAGCCTGGATACAGGGCTTTGGGTGCTTATGCTTTGGGAACTTGCTTTAAACTAAGCGCAATGCGTTGGCGGGCTTCGTCCACATTAATCACCATTACATCAATGATATCGCCGACAGATATGACATCAATGGGGTGGCGGAAATGTTTGTGGCTGAGCTCGGAACGGTGAATAAGACCGTTGATTTTGATACCGATGTCAACAAAGGCGCCGAAGTCGGTAACGTTATGGACTGTGCCTTTGACAATGGTGCCTGGTGTGATGTCAGACAGCTTGACAATGTTTTTGCGGGTTTGCGGCGGGGGTACATCTTCTCTGGGGTCACGTCCGGGCTTGGCTAATGCGGCCAGAATATCCCGCACGGTAGGTTCGCCGGCTCCGAGCTCGGCGGCCAGTTTGGCGGCGTCGGCAGCCGGTGCTGTTTGCTGGAGGGCAGCCAGCTTATTTTTGTCAGACAAATCTTTTAGGGTAAAGCCAAGTTTGCCTAAGAGGGCTTCCGCCAGTTCGTAGGATTCCGGGTGAACCGGCGTGTTGTCAAGCGGATTGGCAGCCTTGGCAATGCGTAAAAAGCCGGCACACTGGGTAAAAGCGGCTTTGCCCAGGCGGGCCACCTTTAAGAGCTCTTTGCGGCTTTTAAACTGGCCGTTTTCGGTGCGATAGGCAACAATGTTCTTGGCGACACCGGCATTAATGCCGGCAACATGGGTTAACAGCGCCGGGGATGCGGTGTTGAGTTCCACACCAACATGGTTAACGCAGGATTCCACGATATTGGTTAAGGTGCCGCCTAATTCCTTCTGATTTACGTCATGCTGGTATTGACCGACACCGATGGATTTGGGATCGATTTTTACCAATTCGGCCAGTGGGTCCTGAATCCGGCGGGCAATGGAAACGGCGCCGCGAATGGAGACGTCCAGATCAGGCAGTTCGTCCTTGGCCAGCTTGGAGGCCGAATACACGGAAGCGCCGGCTTCGTTGGCAATGATGTAATGAATGTTTAGATTATGGGTATTGATGAGGTTGGCAACAAATTCTTCGGTTTCGTAGGAAGCTGTGCCGTTGCCAATCGAAATCAGGGTTACGCCATGGGTTTTGACGGCCTCCAGGACTTTGGCGGCGGCTTCTTCGCGCTGGCGCTCACTCATGGTCAGGTAGATGGTATTGGTGGTGAGAACCGCCCCGGTAGGGCTGACGACAGCCAGTTTGCAACCGGTACGGTAACCCGGGTCCAGTCCCATAACTGTATGACCGGCCAGCGGCGCTTGCAGCAGCAGCTGGCGCAGGTTAAGACCAAACACTCTGATGGCCTGTTTTTCGGCATTTTCCGTTAAGAGGCTGCGGATTTCCCGTTCCAGTGCCGGAAACAGCAGCCGTTTGTAACCGTCGGCAATGGCGGCAAGCAGGATTGGGGTGAAAATAGAGCTGCCGGTAATCAGCTTATTGGCAATTAATTTGATATTGCCTTCGTGGTTGGTAACCAGCTCAACTTTAAGCGTACCTTTGGTTTCACCGCGGTTAACAGCCAAAATCCGGTGGGACGGCATGCGCTTAACCGGTTCCTGATATTCTTTATACATGAGGAATTCCCTGGCTTCGGCTTCTGCCACGGCAAGCTGGCTGGCAATTTCCGCCTTTTGCCACAACTCTTTGCGGAGCATGGCACGGATGTCGGCCTGCTCGCTGACGGTTTCGGCCAGGATGTCCTGGGCGCCGGCCAGTGCCAATTCAGCGGTGGTTATTTCGTGTTCGGCATTTAGGTATTGTTCGGCAAGCACCAGCGGGTCACCGTCAGTAAGTTCCTGGGCCAGAATGGTTTCCGCCAAAGGCTCCAGCCCTTTTTCCCGGGCGATTTGGGCCCGTGTCCGCTTTTTGGGGCGGTAAGGGAGGTAGAGGTCTTCCAGCTCCTGCAGTTTGGTTGCTGCCTGGATGGCCTGTGCCAGTTCCGGCGTTAACTTGTCCTGGGACTCAATGCTGGCAAGGATATCTTCCTGCCGTTTGATCAGATTGCGCAAGTATTGGGTGCGCTCTTCAATGGTACGGATATGTTCTTCGTTAAGTTCACCGGTGACCTCTTTGCGGTAGCGGGCAATAAAGGGTACGGTATTGCCGTCATCCAACAAGGTCATTGTGGCCGATACCTGATGCGGCTTAACGGCCAGTTCGCGGGCAATAATAGCGGGGATTTCGGTAATAAGCATCTGTTCACCATCTTTATTAATATGTTTTAACTTCTATATTATATCAGTTTGTGCCGTCAGGACAATATAATTGCAGTCAATTGTTGCGGTAAAGGATTATTTTTCAAAGAGCAGAATGATATATAAGTGAAGCTTGCTTCGCTGCGCCCGCAATGACCGGTTCAGGGGATCGCCTTAATGGCCGGTGCGGGTGCTTCCATGCTTTAAATGGTTTGTCAGGGGGAGCCTAGCGTGCCTTTAGCTATAAAACAATACATGAACAGACAAATTATAAAACTTGCCTGGCCGGTGATCTTTGAAGGTGTGGTCATCGTGGCGGTTAATGTGCTGATTACCGCCATGGTCGGGCGCCTTGGGGCAGTACCGCTGGCAGCCGTCGGGTTGGCCGTCATGATGCAGTTTTCGGCGGCTATGATATTTGCGGCGGCAGGCACAGGTGCTGCCGCTATTGTGGCCCGCGAAACCGGGGCTTGTCACTGGCAGGAAGTCAGAAAGATTACCGGACAGGCTATTTTACTGGGGGGCGGGTTGGGAATTGCGCTGGCGGTACTGGGGCTGGTATTGGCAAAGCCGATATTGGATTTGACGGCGGCTGATCCGGAAATCAACCGGCTGGCGACTGTTTTGGTCAAAATTTCGTTTGGTTTTACTCCCTTCTTTTTGCTGATGTCCGTCGGCAACGCCATTTTGCGGGGGATGGGGCAGACCCGGATTGCTTTTTATATAACCATCTTCAGCAATACGCTGGCTCTCATTATTGCTTACACTCTGGTATTTGGTTATGCCGGCATGCCGGCACTGGGACCGTATGGCGCGGCCTGGGGTCTGGGGGTGTCGCAACTGGCCGGCGGCTTGGCGGCCCTGGCTGTGCTTAGGCGCCGGGAAACGGTGGGGCTGACTTTGCGGGATATATTGACAGTCGATAAAGCAGTCATTCAGCGGATTGTGGCTATTAGTGTTCCGGCGGCGCTGGAACAACTGGCTATGCAGGGCGGCCGTATGGTATTCATGTTTATGCTGGCCGGCGTGGGGGCGGTGCAGTTTGCCGCCCACCAAATCGCAGTACAAATTGAGTCCATGTCGTTTATGCCCGGTTTTGGCTTTTCAATAGCCGCCATGACGCTTGTCGGACAATATTTAGGCAAGGGTATGCCGCACCGGGCCGAGCAGTTCGCCTGGCTGACCAATAAGATTGCTTTCTGGAGTATGGCGGTTATGGGGGTAATTATTTTTGTGTTTGCCCGGCCGTTGGCGGCACTGTTTATTGATGATCCGGCGGTTATTTACTGGGGTTCGCTTTGTGTGATGGTTGCCGTGCTGGAACAGCCGACAATCGCCCTTTGCTTTGTTCTGGGCGGGGCGCTGAGAGGGGCGGGCGATACGCGCTGGCCTATGTATGTCACAACCCTAGGCGTATGGCTGATCCGCCTGCCGCTGGTATATGTATTTATTATTGTCTGGGGCTATGATATTACGGCTGCCTGGTATATTACGGCAGGCGATTTTCTCATCCGCAGCGCCATTTTATGGCGGCGGTTCAGCTCGAAAAAGTGGCTGTAAATAGCAAACGTCACGCCTAGGCGTGACGTTTTTTAATCTGCGATTACGTCGACAATCGTTATTTGGGGTTTCATCGCTAAATCAATCATTTGACCGGTGATCATACTGTAGCCGCGGGGCCCGCGTTCGGCAATCTGCACGGTGGGAGTAGCGGTAAACCGGGCTTTATTCTTTATTACATAGGCCATTTGATTGGTACTGAGTTTTACCAGCGTGCCTACCGGATAAAGCGGCGTGGTATGAAAGAAGGCTCTTAACAGGTACATATCAAATAAGGCATTGCCATTGGCCAGCATGGAATCGATAATCTTGCCGCGCGGCTGGCCTGTTTTGGCAGCCATATTCATGTTATTGTCAAAGTGATTGGCGATGGTCACTATGCGTGACAAAGGATGAATTTCTTTTCCGGCCAGTCCGAGCGGATACCCCTGGCCGTCGTATTGCTCGTGATGTTCGGCGGCAATACGGGCCACAATGGTCCCGAGCTTATTTTTCACCAACAGCTGTTGGCCGTAAATAGGATGCAATCGCCCGGGATCGGAGGCAATCGATCCCTCGATGGTCGGCATAACTGTCTTGCCTAAATCATGAAAAAGCGCTCCCATAGCCAGGTCCATCAGTACCGGACGCGGCAGCTTAATATACAGGCCGGTGGAAATGGACATCAGGCAGACATTTATGGCATGAGCAATTTCATCTTCGGTGGGCTGGCGTACCTGGACATTCACAATTTGTCCCAGGTTTTTTTCGGTATTGTCAATTACCTGGCCGACGGTTTGCTGAATTTGTTTTAGGTAAATTGTCCGCAGGCCGGAATTGAGAATATCCTGGCTTTTTTTGTTAAATAATGACCGAAAGCATAACGTAAGCTCTTCTCTGACCTCCGGAGCAATTACGGAATGCTTTTTTAGCTCAACTGCATATGGATCATAAATAGGGATACTGGTTATACCGAGCTGAGTCAGCCGGGTAATGTAGTATTCCGTAAGGGCAATGCCCTGTTCCAGAAGCAGATTGCCATTGTCATCAATAATATCGCGTGCCAGTACCATGCCGGCTTTTACCTCGCTGATAAGCATAAGGCAACCCTCCTTGTCCTGCTTACCATTATTATACATAAACCGCGCCAGAAAGGAAATATGCAATATGCCTAGTTATCTGGGACTTTTGGCTGATATCCGACACAAAGCACATCTGCTTTTGGCGAGGCATATTATGTTAGTAAGAGTAACAGAAAGGTTGCTTGGTCTGAAGGGGGGAATAAAGGTGTCTTTGTTGATAAAAACCCTGAAAGCTAATGTACGCTTAGCAGCGCTTGCCACAGTGCTGTTTGGTATAGTGGGGCTGATTTCCTGGATGCCTGAACATTTCTATGTCATCTATCCGGAAAATTTGTATCTTAGCATCCACACAGTAGCTGAAATCATTTGTCTGGTTATTGCTTTAAGCGTATTTGTTGTAGTGTGGTATGGCTGGCCGCAAACCAACAATAGCCGTGACCTGGTTATTGCCATGGTTTTCCTGGCAGTAGGCATTTTGGATTTTGCTCATTTGCTGTCATACAAAGGCATGCCTGATTTTATAACCGCAAATAGTGAAAATAAAGCCTCTATTTTCTGGATTATCAGCCGGCTGCTGGTCAGCGGCGGGCTGTTGGCGGCAGTTTATATTCCCCGGCGCAGTATAAGTGCGGTGTTTCACCGGCTGTACCTTCTGACAATCACAATTTCAGCAGCGGTATCACTTGTCGGAATGGTTATATTGTTTGAGCGTTCTTTGATTCCGATGTTTATCGCCGGACACGGGCAAACGGTGGAGAAGATTACCCTTGAATATATCGCTATGGGCTTCAATCTGTTGGCCATATACCTGTATGGCTGCCGTAATCCATCCCAACAGTCGGTATTTTTGCTGCGTGTCAGTCTGGTATTTAGTTTGGTGGCCGGGATGTCGTTCACCTTGTACGCCAATACGTATGACAGTTTTCATTTTCTTGGCCATATCTACAAAATTATGGCATATTACTGCGTGTTACGGTCGTTGCTGCAAACCTCCATTTTACGCCCCTATATGCGTATCTCACGTCTAAATCAGGCACTCAAGCATATGGCTGAAAAAAGAATGAGTTTGTATAAAGAGACCCGGGACTCGGACCGTATTTTGCGGCAGGCGTTTATTCAGCTTGGCGCCACGTTGGCCTCCAAACATGATCTGGCAGCCATGCTGCAGCAGGTAGTCACCGCTACCGGAACCGTGTTTCAATGTGAGCATGTTTTTTTGTCTCTGGTTGAGGGCAAAACGCTGAAGATAGTGGCATATCTCAGCAGTTTTAAGCCGCCGGAGAGACTTCAGCCTGAGAAAAGCTTTATGGGGAAGGTCTTTTTTGATAAGAGATCGGTAGTAATTGACAATGTTGAGAATCATTCGGATATAATTCAGGACACCTTGTGTCAGGCACAGCTGAAGTCAATGGTTGGCGCACCGATCAGGCATAACGGCGATGTTATCGGCGTGCTGGTATTATTCTCCCGGAAGGAACGCGCCTTTACCCAGCATGATGCTCAATTTTTAAGCGTGTTTTCCCACCATGCCGGCGAAGCCATTAAAAATGCCAGGGCCTATGAGACAACGGTGGAAAGCTTTACCCAGCTCACGCTGCTCTATGATGTTGTAAAAGATCTGGCTGTGCAGAAGTCGCCGGGTGCCATCCTGACAAGGGTAGCCGAAAAACTCTACAGTTTGTTTGCCGCCGATGGAACGGTAGCTTTCATCATGCATCACCGGGATGACGGTATTCACACCGAACCGGTATTTACCACCGGGTTTGAACAAAAAGAAATCGATCACCTGCAGCGGGTATTTTCTGACGGAAAAATGACCTGGCCCTGGAGCGGTCTCAGCAGTATGGACGAAAGTACGGCATATGACAGTGAGCGGAGTCTTATCACCATGTCGGTACTTATGTCGCGCCGGCTTAATATTTTGCCGCTGTTAGCCAACGGTAAACTGCAAGGACTGATTGTGCTCGGCTGGAATGATACCACCAAGGAAATTCCCCAGGGAAAAGAACTTATGCTTAGTACCATTGCCAGCCAGACGGCAATTGGCCTGGAAAGAGCTTACCTGTATGACCATTTCCAAGCCATGGCACTTACCGATCCGCTCACCCGCCTGGCCAATCGCCGTCAGTTTGAGATGGCGTTAGGCCGTGAGATTAGCCGTACACTGAATTATAACCGCCCGCTCAGCTTAATCATGCTGGATATCGACTTTTTCAAAAAGGTCAATGACACCTGGGGGCATCTGGCCGGAGATGTTATCCTGCAGAAAATGGGCGCGATGATTAAAGAGCATTTTCGCACAACCGATATAAGTGCACGCTATGGCGGTGAAGAGTTTGCGATAGTTTTACCGGAAACCGGTTTGGCGGAAGCCCGCAGACTGGCAGAGAATTTCCGTAAATTCATTGAAACCGCCAAATTTGAAGTGGACGATACCGTAATTACCATTACCATAAGTTTAGGTGTAGCTACTTTTGAAATTTGCACAGGCTGGGAAGATCCGAAAACTAAGATTATTGATGCCGCCGACCAGTCGCTGTACCGGGCAAAACAGCAGGGACGCAACCGCGTTGAATGTCATATATCACCAAATTGCCCATATATATAGAATAGTTCTGCCAGGACTTACGCATGCTAAGCCTATAAACTGTAAAGGAGGGGATTATAGGTGTTAACATCAAAAGAATTGATGCAGCTGGAAGATTTCCTGGGCATGGAACAAAATTGTGCCAAAACCATGAGTTACTTCGGTGCCAATATCCAGGATGCTCAGACTAAACAGCTTTTTCAGCAAATTGCGCAAAAAAGTCAACAGCATTTTCAGACTATGACCAAACATTTGAATGCCGGACAAAATTTACAATAATTGAGGTGAATAACTGTGGCACAGACGGGACAACAATCCAATCAAAGTATGCAGGCCGGCATGAACGGTCAAGGGGCCACCATATCTGAGCGTGAACTTCTGCAGCTGGCGCTGTCAGATGCCAAATATACAGCTACTGCTATCAATACATTTGCCTTGGAGTGTGTCAGTGAAACACTCCGCCGTGATTATTTGACCATCCTTGGTGAAGTGCATAGTCAGGAAAAGCAAATTTTTGATCTTATGCAGCAAAAGGGGTACTATACCGTCCAAAATGCTAATCCGCAAGATATCGCGCAAGCTAAATCCAAGTTTAGCAGCCAGGCGCAGTAATATAAGGCACATGCCCCGCGTTTAACGCGGGGCTTTTTATGTCCTGTTTCCCCAATTGCTTCGGTATAAAAAGGCCTTGACAGTCTATGAAATCAGAGTTAGAATTAACTAAGAATTACTCGATAACTATTTTCCAGTGGTAATTTGTAGTAAAGTAGGGGATAAGAATGGACATTTGTGTTACCACATTGTTAAGGGACAAGGGATTCAAGGTTACGCCGCAGCGGTTGGCTATTTATAGTGCTTTGGCCGCTACTAAGGCACATCCAAGCGCCGAAATGATTTACAATGAGCTGCAACCGGTTTATCCGACTATGAGTTTGGCAACCGTGTACAAGACCATTGAAATCTTGAAGGAATTGAATTTGGTGCAAGTACTTAATGTCGGTGAAGATAGTTTCCGCTATGATGCCGACACCACTAATCATCCGCATGTCCGCTGCATGGGCTGCGGACGGGTTGATGATTTGTACGGAGTGGATTCTTCCGAGTTTATCAAACAGGTTTCGTCTCAGACCGACTATACTCTTCAGGGCCAGCAATTCTATTTTTATGGTATGTGCCCTCGATGTCAGAAGCAAACTGCGGCGGTCAGCTAAGGAGTAAACAACACCTATAAAGCACGAAGAGATTGGCGTATGACGGCAGTCTCTTCGTTATTCCATGTTAAGGGCAGGTTAGAATTATGAATCTGGCAAAGTACATCGATCATACGCTGCTCAAACCGGCAGCCACGGTGGAAGAAATTATCCGGCTGTGCGAAGAAGCTGCGCAGCATAAGTTTGCTGCCGTCTGTGTCAATCCGATCTATGTTGACCTGGCAGCCCATCATCTGGCCGGAACCGGCGTGAAAACAGCGACAGTTATTGGCTTCCCCTTAGGGGCTACTTTTTCCGCCGTTAAAGCGGCTGAGGCCAAAGAGGCGGTACTGCGAAAAGCCGATGAACTGGATATGGTCATACATATCGGGGCCGTCAAAGCCGGACTGTGGGAAGCTGTTAAAGCCGATATTGAGCAGGTTGTGGCGGCGGCTGACGGCGCTATTGTCAAAGTCATTATTGAGACCGGATTGTTAACCGATGAGGAAAAACGCCTGGCTTGTCAGGCGGTCATTGCCGGCGGAGCCCATTTTGTTAAAACCTCTACAGGCTTTGGCCCCGGCGGGGCGACCGAGGAAGACATCCGCTTGCTCAAACAAGTGGCTGGCGACAAGATCGGGATAAAAGCGTCAGGCGGTATTCGCACCCGCGACCAGGCGCTGGCATTTGTTGCTGCCGGAGCAACCCGTTTGGGAACAAGCGCCGGCATCGTCATTGCAGGCGGAGACAAGCCGGCGGTTGACGGTTAAAAAGGTAAGCTACAGAACTGGATTGCTGCCCGGTGTTTCACAATGATGGAGAAGGACGGAATCATTGCGAAACACTGGGATAAGCAGTCTTATTTTTATTTAGTTTACATAAAATACATGTAGAAGTAAACTGGAATTCATGATATACTGTCCTTTACTTGCTCGAAAGGAGGGCAGCTATCATGCGTAATCTGGTTGAAATGATCCCAGGCGGCGTGCCGGTGGTAGTTGGTCTGATGTTAGCCAGTCTGCTGCTAAGCAGCATGGTGCCTATTCGACCGCAAATGTGGCTGTACCCACTTGTACGGCAGGCGGTTGTAATGAAAATTGATTATCAGACTAAAAACATGCTGGCACAGGAAACGCCGCATTTTATTATTCGATACACACCAAGTGATGCCGATATGGTTGCTATGGTGGCAGAAGCGGCTGAGGCTGCTTATGAGCCGGTAACTTCGGCGCTGCATTATGCGCCCGGTAAAAAAACACTGATTCTGATGCACCCTGACCGTCAAGCGATGAAACAGGCGTACGGCTGGTCCGGAGATGCCAGTGCTATGGGCTTTTACTGGGGCGGCGTTATTCAGATTCTTTCACCCAAGGCGTGGATGAAAAACCCGTCGCTTAACGAGTTTATTGCTACCGGTCCGTTGGCCCACGAATACACTCACTTAGTGCTTGACCATATGGCCAGAGGCAACTATAGCCGCTGGTTTACCGAAGGGCTGGCACAGTATGTGGAATACCAGGTTAACGGTTACGAATGGGTGACGGCAGATAACCGTTTAACAGGCAAGCTCTACACGATGGACGAGCTTGACGGGGATTTTGATAATCTGGATAATCAAGCGCTGGCTTACCGTCAGTCGCTGGCTGCTGTCCGTTATATTGCCGAGGTGCATGGGGAGGCCAAGCTGACTCAGGTGCTGACCTATCTTACCAAGGGCGAAAAAGTCAATAAGGCGATTGAGAAATCGCTGGGTATGGATTATGGCAGCTATGAGACGATGGTTAACCTATGGGCTCAAGGCAATATGAAACAATATAGCAAAATCGCAAAATAAGGGATGTGCCGGCTATACTGGCATATCCCTTTACATATATATACCAAACTTGGGAAAATTAACAGAGATATTGCCGATAAGGGGGGAGCCTATGCTTACCCGGCGGGAGTTTCTTAAACTCTGTACTTCTGCGGTTTTAACAACTGGTTTGAGTCAGCAATTAATACCTGTCATGTGTCAGGCCTTTGCAGAAAACAAGACGGTAAAACCGCCGGTAATCTGGCTGGAACTGGGGTCTTGTACCGGTAATTCCGTCTCCCTGGATAATGCCGTTAATCCCAGTTTGGATCAGCTGCTTACCCAGATGATCGATATGCGCTATAATTGGCTGCTCAATGCGGCGCAGGGGACTGAGGCCGTACAGGCACTCATCGATACTGTGGAAAACGAAGCCGGTAAGTTCTGGCTGGTCATTGAAGGCTCGGTGATGACCGGGGACAATGGCCGGTTTAATCATATTTTTATACGTGATAATCAGATGGTGACCGGCATGGCAGCCCTGCAGGAATTTGCCCCGAAAGCCAAATATATCATTGCCGTTGGCACCTGTGCCTGCTTTGGCGGCCCCGGAGCAGCCTATCCCAATCCGGGAGGCGGCAAGGGGGTGTGGGAGGTAATCAAACAACCGGTTATCAACATACCCGGCTGTCCGATTAACCCTGATTGGGTGACAGGTACTTTCAGCCATCTTATGCTGTATGGCCTGCCTGAGCTTGACAGCTATAACAGGCCAAAGCTGTTTTTTAGTCAGACCATTCATGATTTATGCCAACGGCGCCAACAGTTTGAAGACGGAATTTTTGCGTCATTTCCCGGCGAAAGCGGCTGCCTTTACAAGGTTGGCTGCAAAGGACCGGTTACGTATGCAGACTGCCCCAAGCGGCAGTGGAATCATTATGTAAATTGGCCGGTAAGAGCCGGTGCACCCTGCATTGGTTGCGTCAATCCGGGATTTCCTGACAGCAGTATGCCGTTTTACCAGCACCTGCCCAACATCCAGACACCGTTGGGGGCGCTTAATGTTAAAAAGTTTGGTGCCGCGGCTGCCGGACTGGGGGTTGCCGCAGTAGGTGCCTATCTGGCGACCGGCGTTGCCGCCAAGCGGGTCGGCAGAAATTGGCAAAAGGGTACCAAACCCAAGGAAACTGAGCCGCCTGAGAATTTGGAGCAGCTTAAACAGGAGCTTGATGATCTCATTCGCCAACAAAATGAACTCATTGGCGAGAGTCAAAGTCTGGCGCGAAGCAAGGGCAGAAAAAAACTGCGCAGGACCTTCCGGCAGAAAGTGGCTGCCTTTTTCCGCCGGGGACAAAAATAGAGGAGGTAGTGCGGCATGGCTGTGCAGACCGTTTTTCCGGTAACACGTATTCACGAACCGCTGCGGGTCGACATTGAAGTAGAGAATGGTAAAATTGTGGATGCCTGGTTGGGAGCGCATTTGTTCCGGGGGATTGAATGTATGCTGAAAGACCGTGACCCGCGGGATGCGGCCCTGTTTACCCAGCGCATCTGCGGCATTTGCTCAGCCGCTCATGCTGTTGCCGCCGGCATGGCTCAGCAGCAGGCCTTCGGCGTTACTCCCACCACGACCGGGCAGCATGTAACCAATTTAATTTTCGCTGCCGACATTATTCAGAACCATCTCCGGCATTTTTATGTTTTGGCATTATATGATTATGTAAAAGGGCCTGATATGCCGCCATACATACCCCGGCCGCAAGCAGATTTTCGTCTGCCGCCCAAGATAAATGCCGAACTTTTACAACATGCCAGGGAAAGCTCAATTAAGGCGATGCAGGCCCATGAGGCCATGGCTGTATTTGGGGCCAAGGCGCCGATGCAGCAGACAATTATCGCCAGCGGGGTTACCGAGCAGGCTACGGCAGAGCGGCTGATGATCTACCGCAGCCTTTTGCAGGAACTGACCGAGTGGGTAGAAACCGTTTTTATCCATGACGTTATGGTTCTTGCCGACTACTATCCGGATTACTATACCATCGGGGGCGGGTATGGTAATTTTATGTCTTTTGGCATGTTTCCTGCACCGGTAACCGGTGACAGAGTGTTTGCCCCCGGACTGATAGTAAATCAGGGACAGGCTCTGCCGCTGAGTGTCAGTCATATTGGGGAAGAAATCCGCTTCAGTTGGTATAAAGACGAGCAGGAACGGCGAACTCTGCCGGCAGGCCGCACCATTCCCGACAGGGATAAGCCGGAGGCATATTCCTGGGTAAAGGCGCCACGCTATCAAGAACTCCCGGTGGAGGGCGGGCCGTTGGCCAGAGCTTTTATCAACGGCGAATACCGGCGGGGCGTGTCGGTGATGGATCGCCTGGTGGCCAGGGCCCAGGAGACGCTTAAGATATGCCGCCTGGCGCAGGAATGGATTAACGAAATTGTACCCAATACTCCCAGTTGTCAGCCATTTACGCCACCAGACAGCGGGGTGGGAGCAGGTTTGACAGATGCTATGCGGGGGGGACTGGGGCACTGGATGGAATACCGGCATAATAAGGTGACCCACTATCAAATCATAACGCCAACAACCTGGAACTTCTCGCCCCGCGACAACCGCGGTGTCCGCGGTCCGGTAGAGCAGGCGCTTATCGGCACACCAGTGGCCGACGAGTCCAACCTTGTGGAAGCCGGACGAATTATCCGTTCCTTTGACCCTTGCTTTACCTGTGCGGTGCACATGCTGGAGCGCTAGAATTATCGGCTATAATGTCAGGTATCCGGACCTTGTGAGCAGTTGAAGCAAGCCGGAGTGCGTGATACAATAGAATAGGTAAGAGAGTATGCTAAACTTGGCTTTATGCCAAGTTTTTTACATCTGGAAAGGGGACAAGTATGAATATATTTCAAGCTTGTGATATACGCGGGGTTGCCGGCAGAGAGTTAAGCGATGTGATGGCCAGGCGCATTGCCTTGGCTGTTGGTGTCAGACTTACCGGGCAAAAGATCGTGGTAGGGGGCGATATCCGGTTGTCGACTCCCCGGCTGCAGCGCATTATGATTGACGGGCTGGCTGAATCCGGCTGCCAGGTGGTTGACATTGGGACAGTGGCGACCCCGGTATTTTACTATGCGCTTAAGGCAACCGGTGCAACCGGCGGTATTATGGTAACCGCCTCGCACAACCCATCCCAGTATAATGGCTTTAAGTTAGTCCTTGGTCCTCAGCCTGTCAGCGAAGAAGATGTGGCGCAAATAGGCCATATGGTGGCAAGCAACGCCCGGACGCAGGGGAATGGCCAGATATCGCAGCGTCCGGTTATTACGGACTACCTTGCGTATACGGCAAGCAAAGCCTGCCCGGGCAAGCTAAAAGTGGTCCTTGATGCCGGCAACGGGGCAACGGCCACCATTGCTCCTAAGCTGTTTGAACGGCTGGGATATGAGGTAATTGCCATCAACTGCATCCCTGACGGGCGCTTCCCCAACCATCCGCCCAATCCGGCACTGGCCGAAAACCTGCTGGCACTCGGTGAAGCTGTGCGTACACATGGCGCAGCGCTGGGGATAGGCTTCGACGGTGATGGTGACCGGGTAGGATTTGTTGACGAAAATGGCCGTCCGCTGGACAATGATGATATTATGGTGCTTATTGCCCGGCATTACCTTGCCGGTGAGAAAGGTGCTATTATCTATGATGCGAAATGCTCCATGGTAGTACCGGAAGAGGTGGTTAAAGCCGGCGGGCGGCCTGTTATGGCCCGTGCCGGGCACACTTTCAGCAAAACGGCTTTTTTGCGGGAAAATGCCTTATTTGCCGGAGAAATCAGCGGTCATTTCTTTTTCCGCGAGTTAGGCTATGATGACGGTATGTTTTCCGGATTAAAAGTCTGCCAGCTGGTAGCCGACCAAGGCAGTCTGGCCGCGCAGGTGGACAGCATACCCAACTATCTTTTAACTCCCGATATCCGGGTTCCGTATCACAAGCCGGATAAAGCGGCGGTGCTGGCACAAGTGGCGGACAAGCTTGCCGCCTATAAGCCTAATCTGATTGACGGTGTCCGGATTGAGTTTGACGACGGCTGGGGGATGATTCGCGCTTCGGTAACCGAGCCATTGTTTACTCTGCGGTTTGAGGCCAAAACAGCTGACAGGCTGCAAGCCATTACGGCCATACTCCTGGAGGCGCTGCCAACCGATGTCAGGGAAGCCGTTAACGCCAAACTGCCGCAGGTATGAGTTGACAAAAAAAAGGATTTGCAGACAGGAAGAGCGAAATAAATACCTGTTTTGGAATAAAGCTGCACAGTAAGGGGTAATTATGCAAATTCACGTTTTAGCCAGCGGTAGTACCGGAAATGCTACTTACATTGAAATGGAAAATACTAAATTGCTGGTGGATGCCGGCATTAGTGCCAGGCGCATTAAACAGTCACTTGACAAAATTGGCACTAAGATAGAAGACATCGATGGGGTGCTGATAACGCATGAACATCGTGACCATGTCAATGGTTTAACAACATTACTTAAAAAATATAACCTGCCAGCCTATACCCAACCTGATACCTGGCAAGCGATGTATTGCAGGAACGCATTGCCGGAGGCATGCTGCAAATTACTGTCTGACAGTTTTACTATCGGCAAGGTAAAAATAGAACCTTTCAGCATCTCCCACGATGCGGCAGATCCGGTAGGTTTTCGCCTATACGCCGGCAGCAGCAAAGTCTGTGTTGCCACAGACCTTGGTTTCGTTACCCCTACAGTGAAAGCAGCACTGGCTTTGTCTGACGCTGTGGTCTTAGAAGCCAACCATGATGTCGATATGCTGCAAAATGGCAGTTATCCCTGGTATTTAAAAAAGCGTATTATGAGTAATCGCGGTCACTTGGCTAATACCGACGCCGGCTGGACTCTGGCGCGACTTGACCGTAAAGCGCATACCCATGTTTTCCTGGCCCACCTAAGTAAGGAAAACAATAGCCTGGAGCTGGCGGAAAAAACGGTAGCCGATATTTTAACAACACAGGGCTGCAAACTTGGTCAGGATATCACTCTCCATCGTACCTACCCTGAACAGATTTCAGGACTTAGCGAACACAAATAGGAGGCGATTGCATGAACTGGTATAAAAGGTTGACTCCCTATATTGCAGTATCATTAATAAGTATGATTATTGGCGCCACCCTTATGGTGGGTTGTGCCGGTGGCATTAGCGGCAATAAAGCGCAAAAACCCAATACGGCTGAGTCGCCGTTTACGGCTCTCCAGCCGCCTACGGCTCAGGCGCAAGTATCAGAAGCGCGCAATACTCCCATTGTGCGGGCTGCGCAAACGGTTGGTCCGGCGGTTGTTGGCATTACCAACAAAGGTATTGCCCGTGATTTTTTCAGCAACCGCAAAGTTATGGTGGAACAGGGCAGTGGTTCCGGCGTTATCTTTGATGCCCAGGGCTATATTGCCACCAACTATCACGTGGTAGCCAATGCGCAGGAAATCTCGGTCTCTTTGGCTGACGGACGCACCATGGACGGGAAAGTTATCGGTGTTGATGCTGCCACCGATTTGGCAGTCGTTAAGGTAGATGCCCAGGATTTGCCTGTTGCTATCCTGGGAGATTCCGACGCCCTGATGGTTGGCGAACCTGCTATTGCCATCGGTAACCCACTGGGGCTTGAATTCAAAGGCAGCGTAACTGCCGGTGTTATCAGTGCGCTCAACCGTTCACTTGATATCGGCGAACGCCGTTTCAAGCTTATTCAGACCGATGCGGCCATCAACCCCGGCAACTCAGGTGGTGCTCTCGTTAATGCCGACGGTGTGGTTATCGGCATCAACAGCGCCAAAATTGCCCTCTCCGGCGTGGAAGGCATTGGTTTTGCTATCCCTATTAACAGTGCCCGGCCCATTCTCCAGTCATTAATTGACAAAGGGCGGGTAATCAGAGCATACCTTGGCGTAGGCGCGCTGGACCCGACTACTGCTGCCAAGTATGGCTATGAGCTTAAACTTGAAAAAGGCGTATATATTGTTAAAGTATCCTTAAACGGTCCGGCCGCTAAAGCCGGTATCCGCGAAAAAGATGTAATTCTTAAGGTTGCCGGAGCCGAAACCAACAGTGTCGCCGAACTGCGGGCCATTCTCGACACCCACCAGGTAGGCAGCACTGTTGAAGTCGTTATCTTACGCAATGACAAGAAACAAACTATCGATGTTCTGCTGGAAGAGATGTCTGAACAATAAGATGAAGATTACTATTATTGCGGTAGGCAAAATTAAAGAAAAATACCTAACTGCCGGTATCCAGGAATTTGTCAAGCGCCTGACGCCGTACTGCAAGCTTGATATTGTTGAACTTGCCGAAGAGCGCATGCCTGATAATCCCTCACCGGCCGAAAAAACACAAGCGCTCACCCGTGAGGGTGAGCGCATTTTAAAAGCTGTCAAGCAAAGCAGCTATCTGCTTGTCCTGGATGTGGCAGGACAGGCCATCTCATCAGAACAACTGGCGGCGAAGTTTGATAGTCTGGCCCTGAGCGGACAAAGCGATATTACCTTTGTAATCGGCGGCGCCTTTGGCCTGTCAACTGAAGTTTCTGCAGCAGCCAAAGAACGGCTGTCATTTTCTAAAATGACCTTTACCCACCAAATGATACGTCTGCTGTTGGTGGAACAGGTGTACCGGGCGTTTAAGATTTCTAGGGGGGAACCGTATCACTGGTGACGGCGGAAAACAGTGGCACTTAAAGTATTAGTATTGTTATTGGAATATGTTGGTTTATGCTCGTATTCACCATCATAAGTAAAGGGAGGTGAAGACGAAAATGACTAAAAAAGAGTATCAGGAACAAGTAGAGAAAACTTTTAAAAAATCTCTTAAAAACATTATGTATGACTTATGTGTCATCCAGGATTTAGTACCTACTGAAGGAGCGCACATATTAAAAGTGCCCAAAGATGTATTTGTTTATTGGCGAAATCAATTTAGATTTGGCCCTCTTCAACGTAGGTGCGATCAAGCTAAAAAAAAGGATACTGAAAGGCTACTAGGATATGATGAGAAACTTAAGGATAAGCAAATAAGTAGACCTTTCCAACACAGCCAAGAGCAGTCCTTGGCAGGTTTCCAAGAGTCACTAGAAAGGTATCTTGAAATGCTAATGGCCAAAGAGCTAATTTATCCAAGCGAAGGATTTCCCAAAATAAACTTCGATTTAAATATTGCTTGCCTTGAACAGACGCTCCAGTGGTTAGACGACTACCGTGCAAATAAGTTCTATAATAAATATTTAATGGATATTGAAAAATAGAAACTGAAGTGCGGGAACTAACTAGAGAGTCAGGTGACGGTTTTTTGACTCACAAGGTGATTTGTTCTAAGGTTTTTTGCAGGGCAATTGGAAGCACAGGGACATACACCTTTACTTTTATTGTATTCAGAAGCTATAAGAATAAGTATTGTTGCGAAGCAAATTTTACGTCCCCTTGCTTCCCGTCCCCTTGCTTCCCTCTGGACGGAAATCAAAGACTTATGATGTTTACTTAGAAAGATAATTGCTGATATAATATAACAAAATGTGGCGAAAAAGTAATGACAGTTTGATACTAAGCAATGGGGGATTCAAAATAATATTGTTAACAGTATTGCTGCATGGGATATGAGAAATGGCTGAAGGGAGTGGGATGATAATTAATACAATGCTTGCAATTCAGATGAATATTTTTATGGTTATATTATTGTCACTCATTGCCGCTCATGCTTTCTTTAAGTTGAATAGAAAAGCGCACGACCAAAGGTTGTTTCTAGAATTAATATTCTTAACTATACTAATATTGATATTAGAAATTTTAAGTGTGTTATTAAATTCTGGTGATTATATTGATTTCATTATTGTCCACAAATTAGTTGATACGCTTGGATTTGCACTGACACCATTGGTGCCAATTCTTGCATTACTATTTGTATATAAAAAAACAAACAAATACAAAAAAATAAATATAAAAAGTGTTTTTTTGTTAAGTGTTCCGCTTGTTGTAAATAGCATTGTATCATTAGGCAGTTTCAATTTTAACTGGATATTTGCTATAACCAATGAGAATATTTATATGCGGGGGCCACTATGGTTTGTTTCACCAATAACGAGCTACTTTTATTATATTATAAACTTATTGCTTTTATATAATGTTCGAGAGAAAATTAATAGGGAAGAACTGCTAATACTTAGTTTGTTTACAATTATCCCCTCTTTGCTGTCTGTTTTTCAATTATATTACTTTGTGTATCTAACGATTTGGAATAGTGTAGCGATTGCTGTTGTAATTAACTATATTTTTCTTGTACACAGTCAGACAAAGATTGATCCATTAACACGATTGGGTAACCGCATAGCCTACGATGAATATCTTGCCCTTTGGGAGAGGAGACGCAATATTGTCTTAGCGGTGGTAAATATTGATTTGGACGACTTTAAAATTATCAATGATGTTTTTGGACATTATGAAGGAGATAAAGTGTTAAGGGTATTCGCCAGACAATTGGAAGAAGTATTCGAAGGAAAAGGAGTTTCTATCCGCTTGGGTGGCGATGAATTTATAGTCTTAGTTAATGAGAACCGAAGAGAAATAGTAGAAAAGTATATAGAAACATTAAAAGATAATATCGATACATACAATAAAATCAGCGACAGGCCTTATCATGTTAAATTTAGTTATGGAATGGCTATATTTAACAATACGTATAACAATATACATGAGCTTATTCAGCATAGCGATAAGCTCATGTATGAAGAAAAAAATAAACGAATAGGGAAATATCAAAAGCCAGCGAAATAATTCAACTAGTGGGACGATAATTTATGCATTTAGTAGTTATACCAACTTGAGTACACCGTCTTCCACATCTGCAAATGATACTGTTACACCCGCTACGGGGAGTTACTACCATTGACAATGGGGACGGTCCTTTTTTGTCACAAAGCGAGGTGCCAAATTAGGACCGTCCCTGCGTGTCCCTGTTTACGGTTCAAGGTAATAGTACGGAATCCATGGAGCATGAATTTGGAGGTGCGTTATTAGCGACCGAGAATCTTAAGGCAATTGAGCTAACAATGGATGTAAGGGAGGACGCACTACGATTTTTACGACATAATGGTGTTACCACTTTTTCAATGTTTCCTGAGTTGGATGGATTATCACGTCATCTTAACCATAGTTTGATAAGGCCTGCTTGGCTTTGATTATAGCAGTCTCAAACTTTTCGCAATGCTAGGCATTGGAGTTCCCTTTTTACGGGTTATGCTTTAATTGCCATTTCCACATTTTTTGCCAAACAAAAAATTAAGTAGACGTAGACGTTACGGAGCCTCTAAGTCTACATTTTTTTGATTTGGAGGAATCCCTATGAAAATCATCAGCATAGCCAACCGCAAGGGCGGCGTCGGTAAGACGGTCATTTCGGGCAACATCGCCTACGAACTGTTGAAAATGGGATACCTGGTCCTGATGGTGGACCTCGATTCCCAGTGTGACCTCAGCAAAATCTATCTGCCAGGCGGCTACGAAGGCAGCAGACGACCCTTGTGCCCAATTTGGGGAAGAGGGTCGTCTTTTACCAGTTAGGAAACCTTTATAACTTGTTTGTTACTTTATCAGTTTTAATATTCTCTTTAAATTGACAGCAAAGATCGCCATAGCCCCCTGTAACTCCATGTCAACAAGACCTGAAGATGACGCTACGTCATACCAAGTCCATAGCGGACTTTCACCGCCTAGTTACTGTCCATGCCAGGCGAACCAGTAAAACTATCTTGGGGTACCTATTCCCAAGGTAGTTTGAGCAGTGGAATTAGTCATTTTAACTTCTCTACGTGTCTGCTAAGCAAGGGTCATTATATTTCAACTGCTCCATAAAGGGGTATTTTATTCTCAGTATAGTAGATTACTCCCCGGCAACTTTCGCAACTTTTACCGCACAAACTTTATATTCATAAGTTTTGGTAACTTTATCACCGCAGCCACTAGTAATTTCATTTGTTGGGCATTCTGGATAATGGAAGGACATCCAGATTCCACCAGGCAATACGTCATCAGTTACCCAAGCTTTAGCCTGTACTGAACCACGGCGCGATGTGACGGTGACAAAATCTTGATCAACGATATTTAGACGTTTAGCATCATCAGGATGAATCATAGCACGTTCTTCAGGACGGTATTCCGTCAGCTGTTTGGAATAACCAGCCGTAGTTATGCAATAATGATAGAGAATACGTCCAGTAGTAAGCAAGAAGGGATATTCGGCGTCTGGCAATTCAGCAGGCGACTGATGTTCGATGGCTTTAAACACGCCTAATCCATGGGTGAATTTTCCATCGACATGGAGATACTGGGTGCCAGGATGCTCTTTATCCGGTACTGGCCACTGCAATCCATTTTTATCAATTCGCTCAAAGGATAGGCCGGCAAATATCGGACTCAATGAAGCCATTTCATCCATAATTTCACTGGGGTGGGTGTAAGACATTTGATAGCCCATTTTATTTGATAAGTCTCTTATGATTTGCCAGTCAGGACGACTGCCGCCGATAGGGTCAATCGCCTGACGTACCCTCTGCACCCGGCGTTCGCAGTTGGTAAAAGTACCATCTTTTTCAGCAAATGAAGAGGCGGGCAGTATAACATCAGCTAATTTGCCAGTCTCAGTCATAAAAATGTTTTGTACTACCAAAAACTCCAGATGCTCAAAGCCTTTACGCACATGATGGGCATCGCCATCAGAACGTATGGGGTCTTCTCCCATAACATACATGGCTTTTAGTTTGCCCGCAATGGAGGCATCAATCATGTCCGGCAGCATGTAACCGACTGTATCAGATAATTTCACTCCCCACGCTCGCTCAAATTTTGCGTGTACCTGAGGGTCATTTACCTTTTGATAACCCGAATAAACATTAGGCAGAGCTCCCATATCGCAAGATCCTTGTACGTTATTCTGACCACGCAGCGGGTTTACACCTGAGTAAAGTTTGCCCACATTGCCGGTCAGCATGGCTAAGTTAGCCAAACTCATAACGTTATCGGTACCGCAGGTATGTTCCGTAATACCCAGGGTATAGAATATGGAGGCCCGTTCAGCGGTGGCATACATTTTAGCCGCCTCAAACAATAAATGTTTAGGCACACCAGTTAGTTCCTCCACATATTCAGGGGTGTATTTTTCCACGACCTCTGCCATTTTATCAAAATCAGTGGTATTTTTGTTAATAAATTCCTGATCGTGCCAGCCATTTTTCAGTAGTGACGGTAGGGACGGTCCTTTTTGTCACACTGGTTTTCTCAGAAAAGTTGTCAATTAGGGTAGTGACGGTAGGGACGGTCCTTTTTGTCACACTGGTTTTCTCAGAAAAGTTGTCAATTAGGACCATCCCTAGGGACCGTTCCAGAAGGGAGGAGCGCCAATAATCCCGCTCCAGTGGCATCCAACTGCCCTGAATTTTAATCAAGAAAATATAGTACAATAGTAGTAAAATCGTTGACGGGTGAAAAGTAGATGAAAATACATATTAGGCAGGAAAATGAAGCTGACTTTGATAGGGTGTATGAAGTTGTGCAAATGGCATTCCACAATGCAGAGCATACCGACCATGATGAACACAATTTGATCAATAGGCTAAGAAAAAGTTCAGCATTTATTCCAGAACTATCACTTGTAGCCGTGGTTGATGATGAAGTTGTTGGGCATATCCTATTTACGCGTGTAGAAATTATCAATGCTAACGAAAGCCATACTGCACTTGCTCTAGCCCCTGTATCCGTTATACCTGCCAGGCAAGGCAACGGTATCGGGGGAACGCTGATTTTAGAAGGTCATAAAATTGCAAAAGAATTAGGATTTACGTCAGTGATTGTGCTTGGACACCCTGGATACTACCCTCAGTTCGGGTATATTCCTGCTAGTAAATTTGGCATAACTGCACCCTTTGAAGTACCAGATGAAGCCTTCATGGCATGTGCACTTACGTTAAATGGGTTGTTTAATGTATCAGGTACGGTTCAGTACGCAAAGGAGTTTTTTTCAAAAGCTAAATAAACGGAAGCACGGGGGACGCGTACCATTTTGACTTTAGTGTATAAGAAACCATAAGAGTAAGCATTATTGCGAAGCAAATTTTACGTTCCCTTGCTTCCGTCCCCTTGCTTCGTCGTTAAAGCCTATCAACCCTTATTTTTCAAGGATTGATAGGCTTTTATTCCTTAACAACTGCCAAAGATGAGATTATACTTCTATTCTGCCGCAAACTAATTAGTCATTTGACACTAAGATTTTACGAAATAGAAAGACGCATTGTTCTGGATATCGTAATAAATTGTTCCCGTTCGTAGAAGTTTTGCCCGATTTGGTTTTTTTCTAATACCATTAACTCAATATATTCAAGATTGCGGGATTGCGCCCAACTTTCCACTTTTTCTAAAAGCAAATGCCCGATCTTTTTTCTTCTATATTGTTCTTTTACAATAAAATCAACAATACAAGCGTATTTATGAGGCTTAACAGAAGGGTACGGCGGCGTTGCGTCTTCTTCAACATGTACCAACCCGACAATTTCATTGTCAATTTCAGCTATAATAAAGTCACCAGAATTGCCGCTTATTACAGCACACGGATATTCACCGTTTTCTGTCACAGAAACATAATTTGCAGGCTGTTGAGCAGCGTTATATGCAAAAAATTCTGTTAATAAGTTGCTAATTGATCGAAGGTCATCAAGAGTTGCCAATCTTATATTCATATACTGTCTCCTTGCCTCGCCAGCCTGATATTTCAAATGGCTACTATTGCTTCACATTACTTTAATTATGAGCCTATAATAACTTCATTTTACTACATAAGCCCAACTCTGTCACTTTCATTTCTTCCTGCCCCGCTTTTTGCCCTGCCCTTCAGAATGCTTGGATTTTTGAAGCACTTTCATCATTACTTCAAATTCAACATCAGTCAGCTTGGTATAGTCAAGTTGCTGCGAGTAACAGTTGATAGGTACTTAACATAAGATATACAAGAAGATGGTGGGAGGAGGAGCGAATGAAATATCAGGGCTTAACCGGCAAGGTAATACTCCCTGGAGATCCTGAATATGACCGGGCCAGGAAAGAGTACAACCTTGCAGTCAATAAATATCCGATTGCCATAGTGTACTGCTTTAACCAACATGACGTAGCTAACGCCGTTGTTTGGTCAAGAATGAATAAAGTACCGTTGCGCATCCGTTCTGGCGGCCATAACTACGAAGGATATTCAACCGGTAATGGCTACCTGGTGATTGATACCAGCTGCATGAATGATATAATCGTGAATACTGTCGATAATACAACAGAGGTCCAGGCAGGCACAAGACTGTTACCCCTATACAAACGTCTATCTGAATATGGTTATACCTTCCCGGGGGGGACCTGCCCGACGGTTGCTATTTCCGGTTTAGTGCTGGGAGGTGGCATAGGACTGTCCACCCGGCTGTTTGGCCTGATCGCAGACAGTCTTCTGGAGGCTGAGATGATTAATGCTGATGGGGACTTGCTAACAGCGAACAGCAACTGTAACTCGGATCTCTTTTGGGCGCTGCGAGGAGCAGGGGGCGGAAATTTTGGCGTTGTGACCAACTATAAGTTCGGCTTACAGAAAGCTGATAAAATAACTTTGATACAATTACGATGGGACCATAATGTGCTGGCAAGAAACAAATTTATAGGAATCTGGCAAGATTGGTTGCCAAATTTAGACCGGCGTATGAGTTCATTCAGTGGCATATATAAACGCGGAGCCTGGATGAACGCATTCTTTTACGGATTGCCGGAAGAAGCGCGAGAAATTCTTGGGCCGATATTGGATATACAAGGAATCAGCCAAGAGGTTATTGAGTATGTCCCGTTCATTAATGCAGTAGAAAGAATTGGGGCGATTTATGCAAAACGCGATGCCTTCCAGGCACCGGGGAGATTCGTGTTTTGCCATTTCACAAAAAGGCAGTTAGATAACCTGGGAACTATTATGGATAGGGCGCCCTCCGAGACGGAGTCGTCCATTCGGGTATATTCGCTGGGGGGAGCGGTCCGGAGCACCGGATCGGAAGCAACGGCCTTCCCGGCTAGAAATGCCGATTATATCATGGTGATTACGTCTTCCTGGGAGGAAAAAGATGAGGAGCTGTTGCACCGGGTGTGGATAAAAGAGGGTTATGACTATATTTATCAAATAACCAAAGGTTCTTATGTGAATTTCCCTTATGACCGAACACCATGTTATGAGGAAGCATATTTCCTGGAGAATTTGCCGAGATTGCAATGTATCAAGCAAAGATATGATCCCCACAACGTCTTCCATTTTCCCCAGGGTATCAGGTTGCCGTAACAACTGGAACAGTTCCAGGCAGACGAGGGGATGGTGGATATTTGACTTTTTGGCAAACAGAAAAATTAAGTTATCCAATGCTTAAGGGCATCATATAGTTTATAAAATGCTTCAGGTGGGTGCCATGGAAGAATCAATTCTCTTTTCTCTTGACTCTGAGCAGCAGGTACTACTCGCAGCTTTACTGGCGATAATAGTAGCTGATAAGCTTAACGAAGACCAACAAAATATTTTCGGGAACTTTCTAGAAGCATTGGGGCAAAACATTTTGCTAATACAGGCGATAGTATCATCTAATCCTCCATCAACAAAATCGGACAGTTTCTCAGATACACAAGTTCAAAACCTGCAAAAAAGCATTAATATGTTACAGCAGGATTTAGAAACAATCAAGGCAAAGATTGCCGCATTAGAAGAAAAACAGCAATAGGTATTGTAACAATAACATGGATTGTTACTGATTTAGAAAAAACGGGTATTTCGGCAGCAATGAGATAGATGGTTGATATGGAATCGGATTATACTACTTATTGTCTCAGCTTTATCCTGCTATGAATAAAGCCCGAAGGCAGCGGAGATATTGTCCACTGCCTTCGGGCTTTATTTTATCTAATACCTGTGTTAGGCTTTTTCACTGTATACCTGACGAAATTTAAGTGCCATCCCTAATGCCAGCCTGGTTTCAAAGTTGTCCAGTGAAACGCCCAGTACCGTCTCAATCCGATTCTTACGGAATAGAACTGTCTGGCGGTGAACATAAAGCCGTTTAGCCACTGTGGTTAAATTGTCAGTATGTAATATCACTTCCAGCGTATTCATTAGCTCCGTGCCTTGAATCCTGTCATATTCCACTAACCGGCCCAACGTGCGCTGCATGAAATCTTTTGCATAGCGACTGTGGACGACAGCCGGAAAAAATTGAAAAACGCCGATATCCAGATAATGTTGAATCATCAGCTCTGTTGCCCGTTTTCGCCCTAACTCCACGGCCAGCTGTGCCTGCTCATAAACCTTGGCAAACTGCCAGAATGTTCCAGCATGAAACTCGGCAATGCCTATGCGGCAGCGGCTTCCCGGCACGTGCCGATGTACCAATTCCCTCCAGCGGACGGCTTGCGCTATTTCATAATCCTTATCTATCTGCTTCTCTGATCCAACAGGTACCAGGAGTGCAATTCCATCCCTGCTTTCCCAGGCGATTACATCCTGTTCTTCGTGCAGCCGCAACAAAAGTAAATCCACCGCAGGTTGCTGTTCTGCGCGCTGTTCCTGCTCCTGGTCATCTTTTTTGCCTGGGCACGACTCCAGTGCTAAAAGATAACAGGAAAAATCCTGTGTCAAATTAAGATTCACTTGCCATGCCTGATCCAGAACTTCCTGCGTAGGCAACAGTTTTCCCTCGGCAAGATCATTTAACAATTCGCGCTGTCGGCGTTTTTCATAAGTCGATTCCAACAACGCTTTCGTACGCCGCTGCTCAGTCGTATCTGTCAAATAGCAGGCTGCCATTGGATGCTCCTCCTTCAGGCAGCTGAGTGGAGCAATTCTAACGTCGAAGGTTCTCCGTCCATGGCTGAGCTCCAGCGTATATTCACCGAATTGCAATCTGCCCTGATTGATTGAATAGCAAATTGCTTTGAGCAGGTTTTCCGCCGATTCCGCCGGCAACAGGCTATTAAGCTTTCGTCCTGGCCAGCTTGTCTTCGCATCTGCTGCCAGCAATCCGTTATCATCAAAAACTTCGGCCACAATACCCTCAATGTCAATAATCATCCCGGCTCCGGGCATTGTCCGCGAAAACTCCCGCAGCCGCAGCAGTGCTTTCTTCCTAGCCTCCTCAAGTGCCCGCCGTTCTGTAACATCTGTAACAGTTCCATAAATTTCAGCCGGTTGACCAGCAGCATCGGTTCGTACATTTCCCTTCACCCAAACCAGGCGGGTGTTGCCGTCAGGTAGCGCCAGCCATACTTCAATACTCAAGCTTTCCTGTACAGCCAGCCATTCCAAATCCTCCCACTGACGAATCCGTTCCTGATCCTCAGGTTGCAGCCGAGACCAGAAAATCTGCCGCCCTTGGATGGCAAACTCGTCCCGGTTGGACGCGTACAAGGCCAACAGGCCGTCCGAGCACGAAAAACGGCCTGTTGGCAAATGCAAATACCAACTGCCTGTCTTGCCAATTTTTTCGGCTTCAGTTAGTTGCCGTTTCATCTCCTGCTGTTCTGTTACATCCATGATGGCGGCAATCACTTTTTTTACCAGTCCGTCTGCCGACATAACCGGCTTATATTTACCGTAGACCCAGTAATCACTGTTTTCTCCGTTCGGTCGGTATTGGTTCAAAAATTCCACCGTTTGTCCTGTCAGGCACTTGGCAAAAATCTGCTCATGCTGCTCACGTATTTTTGGATCGTCTGGCAGCATCTCCAAAAAGTGGCGCCCCGGCGCACTTCCCCGGTCTATGCGGCAATTGTCGGCAAACCGCTGATTAACCAGAAGAAACAGGCCGTTAGAATCCATACAAGTGAGCATACACGGTGCGGCATCCCAAATCACCTGCAAAAACCGTTCACTGTCTGCCAATTGCCGGCACACATCCGCCAATCCTTTTTGCTGGCCAAGGCTGCGGCTGATGCCTACTAACTCCGCCCCGCCATCGGTGCGGCGAAAAAGAGAACAGGCCACCTCAACCCACACCGTCGAACCATCCCGGCAAGGCTGTTCAACCACCTCAAAGATTTTAATCCCATCGCTGCCAGCATCAGCAATTTGCGCTCGCCATTCATGGATTCTTTCAAGAATTCGGCGATAAGAAGATGGGGTCAGCATATCTTTTAACGTATGTCCCATAATTTCGTCTTTTTCATAACCCCGCAACTGTTTTATTGACGGACTCGTATCAAGCAATGCCAGTGTTTCCAGATCAATTCGCCACACTACCTGATCTAAGAATTCTGTTATAATTTGAAGATACATTTCCTGCCGGCGTAGTTCGTCTTTCTGTTCCATTTTTCTGCTACCTTCATTCTCAGGCAAGCCTGCATTTTTCTCACTATTCGTCACACACCACACCGCCTTTACAATATTATCTTATCCTTGAATCAAATATCGAACACCATTACCTGTAAACGAGGTTTTTTCATCTTATAGTACAACTTGAGCAGCTCCGTATTATACTAACAGTAAAATTGACGCCATACTCTTTTTAGATTTAACATAGTATTGAAATCATATTCTTGTATTAGCATTATATACTGAACGTATCAAAAGACAATAGCAAATAATAGGGGGTGTTAAATAAGAAACTATTTCTTATTCTAACGATTATCGCTGTCAAAGACCCGTGCACGTGATAACTGACAGCTAGTTTCCCCAGCAAGCCCGAGAGCTCCCTTTCCGGAAAGAGTCTCCGGGCTTGAAACACATTGGCAATATAACTGGCGAAGCAAGGGGACGTTGAGAAGCGAGGGGACGTTCATTTTGCTTCCCTTTGCTTATGTCTTAAAAATAATATTTAACCTGATATGGAGAACCATACCACCGGTAAAGGCGAAGCATGACCTCAATCCTTGCAATTTCCAAGGGTTGAGGTCTTATTTTTTCCTCATTTAAAACATGGGAAAAAGTAATTGACAGGTTGTCAACCGATAAATACTTGACTAAGTCAACTAATTGCTGATAGACTAATTATTGGTACTATTTATTTGCAGGGGGAATGAAAATGAATGATTTTATTGACCACCGTGTTTTAAAGGTTAGGAAGTTTAATCGATTCTATACCAATATTATTGGCCTTGTAAATAAGACCATCTTGGAAAGCCCCTACTCATTGGCCGAGACACGGGTGCTGCTGGAAATTGATAATGCTGTAACTTGTCTTGCCAGTGACTTAACAGAAATACTCCAGATTGACCCTGGGTATTTGAGTCGAATTTTAAGAAGACTGAAGAAAGAAGGCCTGATCGAAACAAAAAAATCTGCAACTGATGGCCGTTCACAGATTTTATCTTTAACAGACAGAGGCAAGGACACCTTTACCCAATTGTCAAATGCTTCTTCTGTTCAGATCGTTAAGTTATTAGAGTGCTTGCCACTTGGGGCGCAGCAACATCTCGTTGAGCATATGGCTACAATAGAGAGAATGTTATCAGGACGTATAGATGCCTCGGTTAGTATACGTGATTTCCAACCCGGGGATATCGGTTATATTGTCTACCGGCATGGAGTTTTATATGCTCAGGAATATCAGTTAGACTCGGTTTTTGAAAAATATGTCTTAGAGAGTTTGCTCAAATTTTTGGACAAACCTTCAGCAGGTAAAATTTTAATTGCTGAATGCTGCGGCACAATAGTAGGTTTTATTGGCATTGTTGAAATTAGCCCAACAACAGCCCAATTACGATGGTTCCTGATAGAACCCGAATTTAGAGGCGCTGGCCTGGGGCGGACCTTAGTAACAAAGGCCATGGAGTACTGTAATAGTAAAAACTATAATCACGTATTTCTTTGGACTTTCAAAGGGTTGGAAGCGGCACGACATCTGTATGAAGATTTTGGGTTTACGCTGACAGAGGAAAAAGAAAATAACACCTGGAAAAACCGGTTGATCGAGCAGCGGTTTGATGCCAGGCTATGCTAAAGAAGGAATGGGATACAACAAGAAAAAGGCGATGGTGTTGCTCATGCTGAGTTATGCCGATGAGTAACCGCAGAAGATAGTTAGATAATATAGATTACATCTTTACGGGGAGCCGCAGGTTTAAGTTCGCCTGCTGCATAACCCATAACAACTGAGCCATAGGCAATATGATCTTGGGGGATGCCCAATTCATCCAAAAGCTCCCGGATCTGTGGCATATGCGTAAGCCCTGGCAGTTGATTTAACCAGCAAGAACCGATACCAAGAGAATGAGCTGTTAGCATCATATTGCCAATTGCCAAAGCAGAATCCGGCATAGAGTTGCCGTTGTCTTTTAAATTCGAGACAAGGATGAAGGTCGGAGCATGATACAAAAAATCTGCATTCATATCTTTGGCTTTTTCAATTAGGCTAACGATATAGGGATGGGTTTCCGCCACTACAGGAATGGCCAAAAGTGTTTGACGAATTGCTTCATTAACTTTTGTTAAAATAGCCGGATTTTGGATAGCGGTAAATCTCCAGTTCTGCAATCCCATCCCGTTGGGAGCATAGCTTCCCGCCATGAGAATTGTTTGTAAGTTTTCTTTGGAGATTTGCTTTTTTTGATAAGCACGGACACTTCTTCTGGTCAGTATATTCTCTAATACGGCATTCATAGTTTCCTCCGTTATTGGTTCAGAATTTTTTCTATATAGGACAGCTTTGGCTTAGTATTTCCCCAAACCTCTTACCATATAAAAACGGCTGCTTTAAAAAGCAACCGTTTTTTTGAGTTTTACGGGCCGCCATCGTGCCGCTATCCATAAATCCGGATAAAGTCAGAAATCCTATTGGACAATAATAAAGGCCAGGCTTCTTTGATTTTTTCAAAAGGCCATTCCCACCAGGCAATTCTTAATAAATCACGTATCACCTGCTCATCAAACCGTAATCTGTACAGCTTGGCGGGATTACCCGCCACAATTGAGTAGGGAGCGACATCTTTGGTTATAACACTATGGGCCCCAATAACCGCTCCATCGCCAATTTTAACACCCGAGAGAATGAGTGCTTTGCTTCCTAGCCAAACATCATTCCCGATAATGACATCACCTTTTGACTTTGGATGGCCTGTAAAAGAATGCGCCTGCTCGCAAAGAACGTTAAAAGGATATGTGGTAATCCAATCTGAGCGATGTTCTCCGCCCAACATAATCTCCACGCCATTTGCGATAGAACAGAAACGGCCGATTTTCAAGGTTGTTCCTTCACCCCAAGATAAAACTGCAGGGGTGCCATAGGTCCAATCGCCGATATCATATTGCCGGTAGTGTTCATTTTGATTTAAAAAAAAGGACATAGTATCATTTCTCCTCTATACTGGATGTGTCGATAAAATATTATATAGAGAAATATGATGCTGTCAGGATGTCCTATTACGATATTTTCTGGCGATATATTTGGATTAGTAAAGGGTAATGAAGGCGTTGCTTCATTACCCTTTACTCCTTGGTTCCAGCTAAGCTATTAACCTTTTGAACTCCCCATTTGGTAACTAATCCAATGGCTATGTAAATGGGAAATCCGTAAGTCGGGTTCCATTTTAAGGGAATGTAAAGGTTCAGCCAAATCAATATTGGTTCGCAAATCCAAGTAAATATACCTGCAGCAATTGCAATTGCCAGTGTGTATCTCTTCCAATCCTTATAATTTTGATAGATAAGCATATATGTAACTGGCAAAGCAGAAAAGTTGACTTCTTCAAATCGAGGGAAAAGTGGAAAAATCTCAACTAAGTATGTCCACATGCCAAGTTCGTAGCCGATATGGTCAAATGATTCGGAAATAATCAGCACCCACGAGCCTAATAGCAGCGTTGCGGGTAATTGTTTCTTATCGACCATTTTTATAAAGATAATCCAGGGGATAATGAATACTGTTACCAGAAGCCACCACTGCCAGGTAAAGAGGTCAAGGTATCTCCATTCATATATACTAAGGCGAGTGATTTCCAAGGTCAAATCAAGGATTCGATTTGCGATTTCTTGATCATTCAAGCCATGCTCCACTCCCTAAGCTAAATATTAATGCAATTTCAGTGATTTTTTTATCTTCTCCAAAATCTCAATATATATAGTTATATTTCTAAAAATAATAAACAGGCCGCCCCAAAAGGCGGCCTGGCAGCTTGACGTTTACGGGAATATACTATTCCTTTTGATGAATAAACTCAACCATTTCCATAACTTCGCTCAGCCCCGGCGAGCGCACCAGATAGCCGTAATTGCCCAGTGCCGCGCTGAATACGCCGCTGACCGCTTCGTGCTGTACAATATACCGGCCGTATTTCCCGATGATCTCTTCATGGGAATGAACATAATTCTTGTTGAATTTACGTCCGATGTAAGCGCAGTGATATTTTCGCTGGTAATCGAGCGCGGTAGTACCGTTCATAACGATATTTGCCCACTCGTAATAAAGGTTAATGTCATTGGCAAAGTTGAACATATCCATGGTAAAACCGCCTGGCGGCCGCATATTGACCTCCAGTCCCATGACTTTCTTCCTGGCAGTCAGGAAGAACTCAAAATGGAAGAAACGCTCACGTATGCCGAAAGCCTTCAGCGTCGCCAGCCCCGCTTTTTCCAGGTTCGGGGGAAGCTTCCGCAGTGAGTAATAGTAGATGTCCTGGTCGTCATTGACTGTCTCCATTATGCCGGCAGAATATGTATGGGAGGTATAAAACACCGGCTTGCCATTGCTGTCAACAAGCCCGTCAAAGGTGTACAGCTTGCCCTGGACAAACCCTTCCAGGAAATATTCCCCAGAATTGCCGTCGCCGAATAAATCGGTCAGTTCCGCCGGAGTGGTAATTTTGTGAGTGCCGGCGGCGCCAACCCCGCTGTCAGGCTTTGCCACAACCGGGTAGCCCACTTCGCGAATAAATGCCTCAGCCTCTGCCAGCGAACAAACCACTCGGCCTGGAGCTACCTCCACACCTGCTTCGATAAACTTTTGCTTCATCAACGATTTGTGCTTGATTTCATCGATTGTGTCATTTTTTATGCCAGGGATATTAAAATCCGTACGGATTCTGGCATCTGTCGCCAGCCAATATTCCGTATGCGACTCAAACCGGTCAATTTTACCATATTTGTGGGTGAAATAACCCATCGCCCGCACAAGCTGGTCGTAGTCATGCATGTCGCTGACCCGATAATACTCTGTTAACGCCTCGCGCAGCGAATGGCTTAAATTTTCGTATTTCTCGTCAGCGATTCCGAGCACATTGGCACCTAATTTGCGTAAGTTAACACAAAAATGTAAATAGTTACTGGGGAAATGTGGTGATAAAAAAACAACATTCATAGGAAGTCCTCCTGTTCCTTTTAGTGTTCAGCCTGCTTATCATAGGACAGCACAGCTATTCCGCTGACTCAGTGATGTATTCATGCATGATACATAAATATTATAATATTAATATATATTTGTTGCTTTTTGACGAAATCCTGCTTTTGTCTTGCGTTTTATGTTATAATCAGTACTAAAAGGAAATGGATGATTGGAATGCACATTGAATATCATAAACATTGGAGCACCAGTCTTTGGAAGGACATGGAGATGAAGGTTTATGGACATGCAGGCAAACCTATTCTTGTTTTCCCGTCTTCCGGAGGAACATTTTATGAATATGAAGATTTTAAAATGGTGGAAGCCTGCCAATCATTTATTAATGCAGGCTCCGTTCAGTTTTTTACCGTAGAAAGCGTGGATGAGCAAACCTGGCTGCATACGAACAAGAACGCGGAGCAGCGCGCCCACCGGCACAGGGAATATGAAAATTATATCCTGGCGGAACTGGTGCCATATATCCGCAGCCGCAGTCCGTTTCATCAGCTAATGACCACAGGCTGCAGCCTCGGCGCCTTCCATGCCCTGAATTTTCTCTGCAAATATCCTGGCGTTTTTGATGCAACCATCGCTCTGAGCGGCGTCTATGATTTGCGCTTCAGTATGGGCAATTTTATGGACGATAATATTTATTATAATAGTCCGGTTCACTATCTTGCCAATTTGACAGACCCCTGGTTTCTCGATCAGCTCCGCAGCAGCACGATGATTATCTGTTCCGGGCAAGGGGCCTGGGAGGAAGAAACGCTGCAAGACACATATAACCTGATGAAAATCTTCAAAGCCAAAAGCATTCCTGCCTGGTTTGACATCTGGGGGCATGATGTGGCGCATGACTGGTCTTGGTGGCGGATACAAATGCCGTATTTCCTTGATAAACTGGGATATCATCATTTTTGATGCAGAAAAAACGTAAAAAACGGTCCGTATCACAATGACGTGATACGGACCGTTTTTTGCGTTTAACCAAAGAGCCACAAAAAAGCTTCAGGAAACCGTCTGGCCCAGTCTGCCTCGTTATGTTCAGCATCCTTTTCGATAATCAGCTTTACTTCCTCTTGACTAAAACCGGCGCAAATAAGCCGGTAATAGCTGTCCCAGACAAAATCCGCGTATTCGCGGGCGCTATTATACGAAAGCAGTTCCTTGGTTCCCACGTCAAGATAGATTCTCATATCGTCTTCCTTACACCAGCCGTTGAGACAATCCCCGGCAAAATGCATAGCCGGGGAAAAGGCGCCGATGCGGGAGAATACATCCGGTCGTGTAAAACCCATATACAAAGAAATGAGCCCACCCAGTGAACTGCCTGCCGTACCCGTATTGTACCGGTCCGGCAGAGTGCGAAATTTGCTGTCGATAAAAGGTTTAAGAGTATCCACAATAAAAGCCGCATATTTATCCCCGCTGTAGCCCGGGATATACTCATCAAAACGGACGGTGGCTCCGTTGTCAATGCCAACAACAATCGCACCGTTCGTTCTGTTTTCTGTACAAAGCCGGTAGAGGCTTTCGTCAACCCGCCATTCTCCCGAATACGAGGTTGCCATATCAAACAAATTCTGCCCGTCATGCATATATAAGACGGGATAACTCTGCTCCGGCTGCTCATAACCGGGCGGCAGATAAATCCATATTCTGCGGTAACGGTTGAGCTGAGGCAGCGGGAACCTTTCGATAATCTTTATGTTGCCGGTCACTGTATGCCCGTGAGGATTGGGTACGTAATCCTCCCAATCGATTATTTTCATGTAAACCTCCATTGTGCTGCTGCGTCATTACATTATGCCATAATTCCCCCTGGGAAAACAACGCTGATCTTTTGCCTGAAAGCAAGAAGAAGGCCGGAGTTTAATAAGGAGATAATCGTGCCAATGTACTGCGGGATGAAATACAGACCCTTCAATCAGGGAAGGCTTTTGCTTTTGCGGATGAAAAATATTCAATGACCGATTTGCTGAAATTACGCATGGCTTCAGGCAGATAACGCTCCTTCCTCCAGGCTAACCAAAAGGTTCGCCGGCAGGAGGGTGCTTCAATATGCAGGCTCACCGGCGAACTCTGCTGCCTTTCTTCCTGATACCAGCAGGCAGGCAGAAAGGCTACACCCAGTCCGGCATTGACCAGGCTTGCTATTACATCAATGCTTTCAATCTCAAATGCAACCGTGGGAGTAAAACCGGCCTGCAGGCAAAAATTATTTGTAATGGTCCGGAAGCCGAAATCGGTGGTAACACTGATAAAGGATTCGTTGGCCGCCTCCTTCAGGTGTATGCTGGTCCGTTCAGCCAGGCGATGATTAGGTGGAACGGCCAGGAAAATCTCCTCAACCAGCAGCGGTTCGCAATGAATTTCCGGATGTACAATTGGCGAGAAAAATATACTAAGGTCTATTTTCCCGGTTATAAGCTGCGTTTGCAATTCCTGTTGATTGGTGATATGACGAAGCCGGAACTTAATACCCGGATGAGCTGTCAAATATTCTTTCAGAAAATTTTGCAGCAGACGGGAGGAGGAGACGCCGACAGTAACGCTTCTGTCTGTGAGACCGGCCAGGTCTGCCAAATCACGCTGCCCGTTTTCCAGTTCGTTAAAGATCCGGTCCACCCTTTTCAGAAAAGTTTCGCCAAACAGGTTGAGGCGGATTCGTTTTCCTGTACGCTCAAACAAGGGAACACCCAGGCTTTCCTCCAGACGGGCAATGGTTTTGCTGAGAGAGGGCTGGGCAATATGGAGTTCTTCGGCGGAACGCGTTATATTTTCCAGCCGGGCAACAACCTGAAAGTATCTTAATTGAAGCAAATCCATAGGCATCACCTTTTCATAGCTTTTGAGGAATGAATATATAGTTAATTATATCTTTTTAATTATAAATCCTCAATGCTATAATTACTCACATCGGAAAGAACTGCTATACATTAACAGAGGAGATAAACATGACAAAGGCACGAATATGGACAAAGGATTTTTTGCTTAATGCGCTGGTGAACTTCCTCGTATATCTGGTGTATTTTCTGCTGATGATTATAATCGCGGGTTACGCAGTGGATAATCTGCAGGCCTCTTTGAGTGAAGCCGGTCTTGCGGTAGGCCTTTTCATTGTGGGGGCGCTTTTTGCCCGTTTCTTCGGCGGAAAATCAGTCGAGCTGGTCGGACGGCAAAAGATGCTTTATATAGGCTTGACCGTGTATCTGATTGCCACCTTGTTATATTTTAAATCAACCAATCTGCACTTTCTCTTTTTTGTCCGATTTTTGCACGGAGTAGGCTTTGGGCTGGCTACAGTCGCCACCGGGACCATTGTCGCCAACATTATTCCGGGGGCAAGGCGCGGCGAAGGTATCAGCTATTACGCAATGAGCAGTACGCTGGCGTCGGCTTTTGGCCCGTTTTTAGGAATATATCTGAACCAGCAGGTAAGCTTTAACGCAATTTTAGGTATCTGTATTTTGCTGGTGGTCATTTGTTATATTGCGGCGTTTTTGCTAAAAGTGCCGGAAGCGGCGTTAACGGCGGCGCAGCTGGAGGATATGAAGCGCTTTACATTGAGCAATTTCGTTGAATTTAAAGCACTGCCGATTTCGGCGATTGGGGCAATTCTCGGCTTATGCTATTCCGGAATTGTCGGTTTTATCGCCTCCTACACAAGAGAAATTAATTTAATAGAGGCAGGCAGTTTCTTCTTTATCGTTTATTCGGCAGCCATCCTGATTTCCAGGCCGCTAACCGGTCGCTGGTTTGATTTAAAGGGAGAGGGGTTTGTGCTGTATCCGTCTTTTGTTCTTTTTGCGATTGGCCTGGCTATACTAAGCCTGGCGCGGCAGGATTTCATCCTTCTGCTGGCCGGGATGTTCATCGGGCTTGGTTTTGGCACCTTTTTGTCCAGCGGGCAGGCGGTCGCCATTAAGTCGTCGCCAGACCATCGCATGGGGCTGGCAACATCGACTTTTTTTGCCATTACAGATATCGGGGTGGGATTAGGGCCGTTCTTTTTGGGTCTGTTGGTTCCTTTCTTCGGTTTTCGCGGTCTATATATGAGTATGGCCGGAGTCGCTCTTTTGGCAATGGGCTTATACTATCTTTGGTGCGGGAAAAAAGCGCAGCCTGAAAAGCGGTTTATTTCCTGTTCTCCTTGACATTCCCGGTGACCTTGTTGAAAACTGCGGCATAACCCAGTATAATTTAAATATTATAGTTTGATTGTATTCACACTTGGCGAAGCGTGTGAAGTATTAAATTAGATAGGCGGATACATGATGAGAATTTCCAAGAAAGATGCGTTGATATGGTTTGATTTTTTTTCACAATTGTCTGAGGAAGAAGAAATTAGCATCAAGCATGAAGAAATCATTTACGCTACCTTTGCGCAAATTGAGGCAGCAATTGATCATCGAAATGAGATGCTGATGTCGGAAATCAGAGGCTTGCAAACCTTAGAAAATAGAACTCTTTTTGTGGGAAATGAAAGCAAATTCCCCCAAGGCTGCCGTTCTTGTCTGTTGGGTACCGGGCTGAGCGCAATTAGGAAAACGAACACATGTAATTTAGAATGTAAGTTCTGTTACAATTATGGCGAACTGGACGACATTCATCCGGTTGGCGAAGGCCTGTGGGAAATTGGCGGCACAAAATTTTACGAGAAGGATATTGATTTGCTGCTTTCCATTTACCAAAAACCCACTGGCATTTCCTACGTTTATTTAGAGCCTTTTATGGAAATAGAAAAATACTATCCGATTATAAAGAAATTCAGTGCTGCTCAAATTTATCAGCATTTATACACAAATGGCACGTTAGCTACAGAAGAAACACTGAAAGCATTAGGTGAAGCCGGGCTTAATGAGATACGTTTCAACTTAGGTGCTTCTAATTGTTCGGACAAAGTAATTAAAAATATTGGCCTGGCGAAAAAATATATTAAACATGTAGGTATTGAAACTCCAATGACTCCCGAGTTTTTCGAAGTGTTTTTTAAGAAAAAGCAAGCAATCTTTGAAACGAAACTGGATTTTATCAATTGTGCGGAATTACATTTGAATGAGAATAACATAGGTAATTATTATGGGGAAAATATGTATATTTCCCGGCATGGCTATATATCTCCCGTTTGGAGCAGGGAATTAACTTTGAAATTCATGAAAATAGCTGCTGAAGAAAACTGGGATGCAGCTGTGCATGATTGCTCCAACTACACAAAGTTTGCAAGAGGGTTAAATTTGAGCAGCAAAGCGGGTATGTTATTCGGAGCAAGCAATTATGCCTGTGAGTTTTCTATGATTCCGTACGAAATATTTATACCAATACTGAATGACGATAGTTTCACATTTTTACATGAAGAAGAATTGCCTGACGGCTATAAACCGGAAATTATGGATTTTTAGATTGGGGTATCTAATTGAAGTGGGTGCTGCCTAACCGTTTTGTATATAGATAAGAACATATAGAATTTTAAAGTTCCTGCAAAATGGTCTGATAATTTGCAGGAACTTTTGTATTTGATGGCAAGTATTCATAAAACTGTAACAGGTTTTGGTTTGGAGAACAGTCCTATTATAACGAAAACTTTTTAACTGCGTTTTGCAGTGCATCAGCCGTATTGACCAGTACGTGCTGTACCTCTTCGATAGCCGTAACCTGGTCCTGGGTGGCTACTGAAACCTGCGTTGTCTGCGTTACTGTATTTTTGCTCATGGATTCGATATCCTGGACTGCAGTCAAGATGTTCTGGCTATTTGTGGCAATCGTTTCTATAGAGGCAGTGATACCTTGAATTTGTCCTGATACTTGGTTGGTCATGGCAATAATTTCATTGAAGGTATCACCAACACTGCTAACCATCGAGACTTCCAGTTTGACTACATCACTGCTTTTGTTCATTGCGGCAACGGCGTTATGAGTATCTGCCTGGATCTCGATAATTAACTCGCCGATTTGTTTGGCGGCGAGTTGGGATTGTTCCGCCAGTTTGCGCACTTCATCAGCTACAACAGCAAAACCGCGTCCTTGTTCGCCGGCGCGAGCCGCCTCGATAGCCGCATTCAATGCCAATAAGTTGGTTTGACTGGCAATTCCTGAAATAGTATCAAGAATTTGCCCAATTTCTTTAGAACGATCATCCAGCTTTGTTACAAGCTTAGAGGATTCTTCAACATTGACCGCAAGGTTTTGCATTTGGGAAACTGCCTGTTCAATTGATTTGCCGCTGTCCATTGCTGATTGAGCAGTCCTTTCTGATACGGAAGCAACTGCAGTGGAATCGGCAGCAATTTGTTGAATGTTGTCAACAATTTCGGTTATCAGCGAGGCGGTAGTATCAAGAGTAGCCACTTGTTCGTTGACAGAGTCAGTAATGCTCGCAATGGAATTGGCGACTTGTCCTGCCGTAACTTCAGAATGGGCCGCGCAGGCTGTTAACTGTCCGGATGACGATGAAACTGCCTCAGCCGTGACTAATACTTGTCTAAGCAGGCTCTTGAGTCCGCCAATCATTGCATTGAAGTTCTGTGCCAACTTACCGATCTCATCATTTTGCTGGTTGGTTATTTCAATGTTCAAATTACCGGTTTTCATAGCTTCAGTGGCGTCTACCAGTTGGATAATAGGCCTGGTAATGTAATTGGCAACAAACACACTGATGAAGCCTACCACCAGGATGGTAATCAGCAGAATAGAGAGATTTGCCATCAGTAGTCTGTCATTTTTAGCATTAAATTCATCGAAGGATTTTTCCATGCAAATAATCCAGCGTGTTTTAGGATCATACACATAATTGACCAGCTTACGGACACCATTATCATCAATGATTTCTTCCCTGCCGCTTTGACCTTGTTTTGCCTTCTGCACAAAGGGGAGGCTGCTCATATCCTTGCGTTCGTTTGAAACCTGTTCATCGGGATGGGCGGTAATTTTTCCGTCCTGATCGAGGATGTAGGCGGTAACTCCGTTTTGAGACCGCTTAATGACAAAGTCTTTAAGAAATGAGAGATTGATGGAGGCTTGCAAAACGCCGGTCACTGCTCCATTTTCCGTACGTATCGGTGTGGCGATAGCAACTACCGGTTTGCCGTCTGTCTTACTAATCAGAACTTCAGAAATTACTTCCTCTTTTCCTTGTATCGCTTCCTGATAAAAAGTCCTGTCGCCAACCTTTACTAATTTGGCATTATCGCCTCTTACCAGCTGATTACCTTTATTGTCATCAACAGTCATGGCAAGTGCGGTAAATACTTTCTGTGTGTCACTCAGCAGCTGACCTGCCGCCGGGAGATCGTAATTTCTTACCGGGGCGGTCTGGGCGGTCCCTCTAAGTACCTCAAGGTGTTTATCGATATAATCCCGGGTTTCTGACTTTAATACTTCCAGTTCACTGGTACTAAGTGAATAGAAATCGTCCTGGAGGGATTTATAATACAATGAAAAAGAAAAAAGAGAGGCTCCGAGCAATGGGATACAACTAATAATTATCAACAGAATAAAAAACTTTTTTTTCATTAGTCATTAGCTCCTTGTTGAAATGCACGAATATAAGTTACCCGTGCTTGTTCATCGTTTGAATAACCCCAATACATTTACTAAAAGTGCCACCAAACCGCCGGCAATAAGCGGCCCGACAGGCAGCCCGCGAAAGAAACAAACACCGATAACTGTGCCGATAATCAGAGCCGACACTGTTTCCGGCGATTCTTTCATAAAAATGACTCCCTGACCTGCCACCCAGGCCAGGAAAACCCCAATCACAACTGCGAGAAAGCCAACCGGTGACTTGAAAATAGCCAGCATGTCATTCATAGCTATATGACCCTGGGCAACCGGGCTCAGGACGGCAATTGTCAGAATGACAATACCAATATTTATACCGTGCTTGTCTATAAACGGCAGGTAATTTTCAAGACCTAATCTGGGAATGAGCAGCAGAACCAAGGCAGCTACAGCTACAGTATGGTTATTGCCGATAATCGATAACGCCAGTATTATCAATAAAGGAAGGCTATCCCAATTCATTTGTTCACATCCTAGCCATGATTTTCAGTGGTTCATAACAGCAACTGTCAGCTTGCAGTGAGCTATCCCGGCTTATTTAATTTCATTGTATTTTTTTAAACAAATAGTATCAAAAGTATCCCATTGTAACCGGTTAATACAATCAGACCAGACAGCTTCCTGTTTTCCCAGAAATTCCAACCGTTCCAGCATATGCTGGGTAATCTGGTCTTTTTTGATTACGATAACACCAGAATCATCAGCAACGATAATTCCACCGTCCAACTCCTGTTTACGTTTGTTATAATAATCCTCATCAAAGCCGGTATCTGTATTAATACAACCGATTGGCGACCGGCCATAAGTCCACATGGGATAATTTTCTTTGATCAGTTGTTGAACATCGCGTACCAAGCCGCTAACCACGATGCCTTTGGCCTGACGATGGGAAAAAATATATTTTGCAATCAGATCACCAATAATCGCTTTGCCGTCGCAATTCACTGCATCAATATAAACTACAGCGTCTTTAGGCGTACTGCGGATATAATTATGTACATGATAATTAGAGCTGTTGAACGCAGGAATATAGTGAATGAGTCCTGCTACTCTGCTGCCAGGCAATAAAATCTGCAATTTGGGATCCAACTCTCCCGTTTTATGCATAGCATCGGCTATTTCGGTTGTACTCATCCGGTTGTAATCAATATACTCCAGTATTTTTTTTTGCAATGAGGTCAACTCCATTTCGCCAACTCCTTTCATAATCTGTTTTTCCCAAACAAATAAACCAGCCCCATAGCTGGTTTATGAGGCGTTTAGCGGTTAAACCAAACGGCAACCTGGCAGTCATAGGCATCCTCGCCCTTAGATCCATGGCTTTGCGTCCTTACCTTTCGATAAGTATGCTCAATATGTATTTATGTATATTCCAGGCTTTACATTTGGCTAATACCCTATACGCTAAGATAATAACATGAATTTGTATAAACATTCTATAAATGTTAATAGATGTTAATAAACCTTGCCAAATCTTAATAGAAGCGACGGGACGCTCCCGGGTTTTTAACAGTTCAATATACCAGTAATATAAAAACAACCACAGGTTGAATTAGCCTTGAACACTTGCAACTATAGTTTGCTGGACTTATAAATTGCGGTTAGTTTACAATGAGGTTGTCAGTACTGAACAACTCAAAGAGGGAAGATGCTATGATTCATAATGATAGTGAACTAGGGCGGCGAATTGCTTTGCTGAGAAAAGAAAAAGGCTATACACAAGAAAAGGTTGGCGACTTACTAAAGGTAACGCCGCAGGCCATTTCCAAGTGGGAGCAGGGCAATGCCTTGCCGGATACCCTGCTGCTCCCGCCTTTGGCAAGATTGTTCGGCGTGTCCATTGACTACCTGCTGACAGGAGAAAGTCTTGCAGGCAAGGCAGGGCCGTATGACGGAGAGTATCGGAAAGAGAACTTCTATTGGGGAATACAGCCTTCAGAGCTTGCCGGGCAAATTATCGACATTTTGCAGGGCGACACAGCGAATAAACGGTTGCTGGATATTGGCAGCGGCGAAGGCCGGGATGCAATCTACTTTGCCAAATGCGGTTTGCAAGTAGATGCCTTGGAGCTTTCCGCGCCCGGTGTGGAAAAGATTAAACGCTATAGCCGGTTGTCAGGTTATGCGGTGAATGTTATTCATGCTGATATGATTGGCTATGACCTGGCGGAAGAGTATGATGTGATTTACTCTCACGGCTCACTCCAATTCTTGCCGCCGGCAGAGCGGCGAAAGCATTTTGATAAGTATAAACAATATACAAAGACCGGTGGCTTAAACGCTCATCTTATTTTTGTTGAAAAGCCATTCATTAAGTTAGCACCTGATTGGGAAAGGAATGAATTTTTCTTTTCGTCGGGAGATTTGGCCGGGTATTATCATGACTGGGAGATTTTGCGCTGTGGGGAAGAAATCATTGACTGCGATTCGGCAGGAATTCCGCATCGCCATGCGGTGAATTGTATTCTTGCCAGGAAGATATAGTTCCGTGTTAAAGAATCTGGCAGGTTCAGGCGGGTGGTGCCTTGCCAGACAATAAAACGGCTGAGAGATGTACTCTCAGCCGTTTTATTAGTCACAGGTGATTGGTTACCAATTTCAAGTAGAGGTAGGGGTTTACCGTGGAAGATACGTTTATGCTGTCCGTACCGCCCGGGTTTTCTTGGTAGTAAGATATACCCCGAAGATTATCCAGATGCCGCCGGCAATTTCATGCCAGCCTACATGTTCGTGAAGCAATACTACCGACAGCGCCATTGCGGCTAGCGGGATTATATTTGTGAAGATGGCGGCGCGGTTAGCGCCTACCACTCTGACCCCGGTGTTCCACCAGTTCATTGCTAAAATACCGCTGCCGATTATCATATAGCTTAATGAGAGCAGGGTGTCATAAGACAGTCTGGACGGTGCTGCCACTCCTTCATAGAGTGCGGCTATCCCCATAAAAATTGCTCCGCTGAACCCGGCCCACGCCGTTACCCCCATTGGCGACACATCTTCCATTACCCTCCGGCCAAGCAGGGTATATACTGCCCAGGAGGCCTGACTGACCAGGAACAATAGGTCGCCTTTATTAAACGACAGGTTTTTAATAATTTCCATTGAGCCGTGGGCTACCAAGTAAACAACTCCCAACAGTGATATGAAAATTCCCAGCCATTGTTTTTTGTTCATGGTTTCTTTTAGAAATAGTACTGCCAGGATGGCGGTTATTGCCGGGGTTGTTGCCGCTACCAGTGAGCAGTTGACAACCGTTGAGTATTGCAAGCCGATAAACTGAAGGCCATTGTTTAGCACAATGCCGGTAATCCCCATCAGGATGAGGGGCAGTATTTGATGTTTGGGCGGCAGGGCATGCCGCCCTTCTTTTATGAACATGATGCTTAAGAGAATGGCACTGATGCCAATATAACGGATGAGAACTGTCATAATGGGGGTTATTTCGCCAAGCACGCTTTTAACGGCAACCGGATTACCGCCCCATAAAACAGCCGTCAGCACCAGGAAAAAATACATTTTATCGTTTTTTGAATGCATGATTCATTTTCTCCAGTTAAACACTACTTTTTCAATAAGAATATTCTAGCACAAATTTGTAATTTTTGGGCGCAGTAAATTTATTTATAAAGTAAAAAAGCCTTTTATCTTGCGTAACTCTTTTTTATTCTGCCAGATTGGCTGAGTTTACTCTTTTTTCTTATAATATGATGAAAAATGTTAAAGGTATCTATTAAAAATTAACCCGATTGAAATATCTGAAAAGTCGCTATTTACTTTAAAAGAGAAATATGAGATAATGTGAACAGTTAAATGTAGGATGTAGTATGTATTACATACTATAAAAGGGAGGAATCATAATGAAGGTTGCTTTGGTGTATACGAGTACTACCCCGGAATTGATTGAATTGGTGGAGAAGGAGGTTCGTCAGTTACTGCCGCAGGGTACGGAGATTATTAGTAATCAGGACCCGTCAATTCTGGCAGAGGTCCGGGAGGCCGGATATGTTACGGCACCTCCGGCGGCCAGACTTGTCGGCATGTATATGAAGGCAGTAAGCGATGGGGCTGACGCTATTCTCAACATCTGTTCCTCAGTAGGGGAGGTGGCGGATGCTGCCCAGGATATTGCCAAATATACAGGTATTCCTATTGTGCGTATCGATGAAGACATGTGCAGGGAAGCTGTCCGGCAGGGTGTCCGTATCGGTGTGATGGCTACCTTGCCGACAACGCTGACGCCCACTAAAAATACCATCTTACGGGTGGCGCGGGAAATGAATAAGCATGTGGAATTGGTTGATGTTTTAGTTGACGGTGCTTTCGGGCTTGATCAGAAACAGTTCAAAGAACTGATGACAAACTATGCGGGGGAAATCAGCGATAGGGTTGACGTGATTTTATTTGCCCAAGGTTCAATGGCCTATTGTGAAGAATATATCCATGAAAAATGCGGGAAACCGGTGCTATCCAGTCCGCGATTCGGGGCTGCTGCACTCAAGGAAGCATTGGTAAAAAAGGGCTTATTATAACGCGAACTGGCAATGGAACTTGTATTAATAGGTACAAAGCAATATAAATTCAGTCTTAACCAAAAAGCAACTCAGTTTGATTAAGGTGTAAAGGAGCGTAAATAATGCTGGAAAAATTGGGGAGTATGGTAAAGTTTATTACAAGGTATTTTTCCGTGTGGATTATTTTAGGTGTTATTGCTGCCTATTACAATCCTGAACCGTTTAAGCCGTTATCCCAATATGTACCCTACTGCATTATGGCCGTAATGTTGAGCATGGGACTAACCGTATCAATAAATGACTTTAAGCTGGTTTTTTCACGCCCTAAGGATGTTTTTTGGGGTATCGTTTTGCGGTATATCATCATGCCGTTTATTGCGTTATTTTTGACCAAGGTTCTTAGTTTACCGCCGGTTTTGGCAGCCGGGTTAATTCTGGTAGGCTGTTGTCCCAGCGGCGTGGCCAGCAATGTTATGACATTTTTGGCTAAAGGGGATACGGCGCTGTCGATCACAGTATCTACCATTAATACCATCATTGCTCCGTTAATTACTCCCTTTATGTTCGCTTTTCTGGTTGGCTCGTTTGTTCCGGTTGATGCAGAAAAGATTTTGCTGGATATCTTGAAGATCGTCCTGGTACCCGTATTTTTAGGCGCTGTTATTCGCGGCGTTGCTTCGGATTTTGTTGACAGGATTATGCCGGTCATTCCGATTGTCTCGGTTATCGCTATCTTCATTACGACAAGCTCAGGCTTTGCGCTCAGCGCCGGATCGCTGGCCCAGGTTGCAGTGATTTCCATAATTGCCGTATTTCTGCATAATATACTTGGTCTTACAACCGGCTATTGGGCGGCACGTGCTGTGGGAATGCCTCATTTCAAAGCTAAGGCTATTTGTTTTGAAATCGGCATGGAAAATGGAGGACTGGCGATGGCATTGGCCTTAGCCCATCTTGCCCCGTTAGCCTTCATACCTGCCGCGATATTTAACTTGGCTCACAATCTTACCGGTCCGCTGTTGGCCAGCTACTGGCGTGAGCAGGAAGAGAAAAAGGAATTGGCTATGGCTCAAGCCGGCAGCACCCGGCAATAACAACGCTGGCGAAGTTAAAGAAGGGGTTGAAGATATTGGATAATATCACCTTGACAACGGCAAAAAAAGTGGCAGACTACGCCGAAGAGCTTGTTGCCCAAGAATATGGCAGGAAGCCTTTTAGTGTGGCGGTTTGTGATAAGGATGGCTTCCCGGTTCTGTTTCACAAGCTGGACGGAGCCAAATTGTTAACCATCAACCTTACTCCCAATAAAGCGTATACCGCTGCCAGGATGGGAGTAAGCACGGCCGATTTTTTACAGCGTCTACAGCGGGAAAATCTTAATATTTCCTACTTTTCCGACGAAAAGTTTGTGGGATTGCCGGGCGGAGTGCCTATTGTTAATGACAGGCAGCAAGTTATTGGCGCCGTAGGTATTGGCGGTATGAAAGAAGACGGAGAAATTGCCGCTAAGGTTGCTGCCGCTGCACCAACTTTATAAATGGAGACTTGATTCAGGTGGGGGTTTAACCCCATCTGAATCCGCTTGCCTGTGAAAGAGTATTGTGCCGCAAGATGCCTTATATTGTTTTGGGCCAATGTATGATGTTATACTTAAAGAATAAATATCATCAGGGGGTCCAACATGCCGGTGCAAACTTTTTTAAAAGAAATAGGCGGAAAATCTGTTGTTGATCAGATTGTTGACAATATTACCAATGCGATTATTAATGAACAGTTGAAACCCGGAGACAAGATTCCAACAGAAAATGAGCTTTGCGCATCCATGGGCGTTGCGCGAAATTCTGTGCGTGAGGCAATAAAGATATTGGTTGCCTACGGTGTCCTTACCATCAAGCGGGCAGAAGGAACTTTTGTAAACCAAGGCTTTGACAGCAAAATGCTCTACCCTGTTTTGTACGGAATTATTTTACAAAAGGATTCGGCCAAACAAATTGTGGAATTGCGTAAAGTAATTGATGCAGGCATTTTTCAATTGGCTATGGAAAAGCTGGACTTGGATTCCGTGCATAAAGTCGAACAGGCGATGGAGGCACTGGAACAGAAAATTGCTGAGGAAAACATGGATGCCAATGCTATATTTGAAGCCGATACAGCCTTTCACATGGTGCTTGTCGCGATTACGCAAAATGCGTTATTAGAAGGAATCTGCTCCTATATTGATCAAATAACCAAAAAATCCAGGCTAAAAGCCACCGAAAAATTTATTAATGAAAATGCAACACAGCAGTTTCTGCTTATGCATAGAGAAATGGTCCGTGTACTCAAAGAAAAGGACCGGACTAAAATCAATGAAGTAGTGGAAACTCATTATCAATATTGGGAAAAGGTAACCGGTTAAAGCTGAGACTGAGCGCAAAACCGTGCCGATAACCAACTAAGGGGCATTTACCATGCTGGTGAATTTGCAAGACATACTTAAAGACGCTTATCGCAATCATTATGCGGTTGGTTCTTTCAATGGCTATAATTATGAAACCTTTAAAGGCATCATTGATGCTGGAGCGGAAACGCAGAAACCGGTTATTTTGGCCTTTGGCGCCAAGTATCTGCAGAATATGTCCTTGGAAACGGCCTATACCCTTGCTAAAAGCCTAGGCGAGGGGAGTGCCGCCCCTGTTTGCCTGCATCTTGATCATTGCAGTGACTTAGCTACTGTTTTTCGCGCTATTCGTACAGGGTTTGGCTCGGTAATGTATGATGGCTCGGAACTGCCCTTTGCAGAAAATGTAAAGAATACGGCGGCAGTTTGCCGGGTAGCTCATGCCTGCGGTGTAACGGTCGAAGCCGAACTGGGGTGTCTGGCGGCCGGTGAACATTCCCACGAAGGGTCTGCAACCAGTGTACAGGTATATACCGAGCCTGCACTGGCAAAACAGTTTGGGGAAATGACACAGGTGGATGCTTTGGCTGTTTCTATTGGGACGGTACATGGGTTATATCAGGCAGCACCGTTGCTGCGGCTTGATATATTGGAACAGATTAACAGGCTGATTGCCGTGCCGCTGGTTCTACACGGCGGCTCGGGGCTGCCGGAGCAGGATATCTTAGCCTGTATCGCCCGGGGCATTGCCAAAATCAATGTCAATACCGAAATCTCGGTATATGCTGTCCAACAGACAACCGGACTGTTAGCAGCTCAACAGCCTCATTTTTCCGAAGTTTCCTTAAACCAGATTGGCTATGTAAAAGATATTGTAAAAAAGTATATAGCGTTTTCCTACAAGGAGGGCAATAATGGATAAAGTAATGATTTCCGTTGCTCCGGTAGCGAGTACGGATAAACACATTGTTCCTGCTAACATTGCGGCAGAAGTTTTACAATGCTGGCAAGCCGGCGCTGCGATGGTACATTTGCATGTCCGTGATGCTGCCGGCAACCTGACTACCGATATGAGTCTCCTGGAGGAAACACTCCGGTTGATCCGCAAAGACTCGGATATCATCATTGAAGTATCGACAGGCGGTGTTTCCCGGCTTTCCATACAGGAACGCTGTGTTCCCCTGTATTCGGAGCTTGTCGAGGCCTGCTCTCTGAATGTCGGCTCCACCAATCTGGGGAAGGCTGTATATTGCAATCCGCTTGATGATGTGGAATACTGCATTGGTGAATTATTAAGGATGAACAAGACACCGGAAGTGGAAGTTTTTGAAATTGGCCACATCTTTGCCATGAAGGAATTTATGGAGCAGTACGATTTTCGTGCCCCGGTGCTGTTTAGCATCGTTCTGGGGCATAAGGGCGAAGCGCCTGCTACCCCGCAGGCACTGGCTGCCATGATTCAAATGATACCGCCGGAGGCGCTGTGGGGGATTACCCATGCCAACAGACGGGATTTTTCCATTATTGCCGCCGCGTTAGGCATGGGGGCCAGCACGGTTAGAATTGGTTTTGAAGATAGCAACTATTTGGATGCTCATACCACTGTTGACAGCAATGTACCGCTGGTGGAGAAAACCGCCCGGTTGCTCAAAGCCATGGATAAAGAGCCAATGACTCCTGCTGAGGCCAGAAAATACTTCAATATACTCAGCAGATGAATAGGATGTTGAATGATGAAATCACTACCACACCTGAGTGCTGACCGGCTGAAGTCCTATCCTAAGGTCGATGAAAATCATGTGGCGTTGCTGTTACAACAAGCTGTTGCCGGTGACCCCCGCAAAATTATTGTACTGGATGATGATCCGACAGGTACGCAAACCGTTCACGACATTTCGGTATATACCGACTGGACTTATGAAAGTGTTAGTCAGGGCTTTCAGGAAAAGAACAAAGTATTTTACATTTTGACAAACTCGCGCGGGTTTACCCAAGAGCAGACAAGCAAAGCCCACCGGGATATCGGGGCGATGATTGCCAGGGTTGCCGGCGAACAGGGGCGGGATTATCTGATTGTCAGCCGCAGCGACTCGACCCTCAGGGGGCATTATCCTCTAGAAACCATGATGCTGCAGGAGCAATGGGAGCATCATACAGGCAAAAAGGTTGACGGGGAAATCATCTGCCCTTATTTTAGAGAAGGCGGCCGGTTTACCATTGATAATATTCACTATGTTCAGTATGGTGATGCCCTGGTTCCGGCAGGGGAAACTGAATTTGCCAAGGATAAGACCTTTGGCTATACATCATCGGACTTATCCTCCTATATTGAAGAAAAATCCCGGGGACTTTACAAAAAAGAAAATGTGGTTGCCATTTCCCTGCAAGAGCTGCGGGCACTAAATATTCAGGGGATTGCCGACAAACTCATGGCTATGACCAATTTCGGCAAAGTAGTTGTCAATGCCATTGATGCCTGTGATATAAAAGTGTTCTGTATCGCGCTTTACCGCGCAATGGCCCAGGGCAAACAGTTTCTGTTCCGCACAGCGGCCGGCTTTGTCAAAGAGCTGGGTGCAATCACCGATAAGCCGCTGCTGACCAGGCGGGATATGATAACCGGCGATATTGCCGCCGGCGGTATCGTTGTGGTTGGCTCTCATACGCAAAAGACGACAAGCCAACTGGAAGAGTTAAAAACCTTGCCGGGAATACAGGTTATCGAGTTCAATTCCGACTTGGTTCTGGATGAAGAGCGTTTTCAGGCGGAAATTGCGTCGGTCGTAAAGCAGGAAGAAGAACTGTTACGCCAAGGCACTACCGTAGTTGTCCACACCAAACGGCGGCTGTTGTCATTAGAAGATGATTCTCCCCAGGACGCATTGGCCCGTTCTGTCAAAATATCGGAGGCCGTCCAGTCGCTGGTTGGCAGGCTGCAGGTGACTCCGGCCTTCATTGTCGCCAAGGGCGGCATTACTTCCAGTGATATTGGGACAAAAGCGCTGAAGATCAAGCAGGCAAATGTGCTGGGCCAGATCCGGCCAGGCATACCGGTATGGAAAACCGGCGCGGAAAGTAAATTTCCGCAAATACCTTTCATCATTTTTCCGGGCAATGTCGGTGAACAAAATACACTCAAAGAAGCCATAGAGGTATTATTGGCAAAATAATCGCAACAGCCAGCAAAGCCCCGATAGTGGAAATAATAATCCATTATCGGGGCTTGCGTATCTCTTTGGGGAAACAATTATAAAATTTGTAAAATAAAAAGGAGGGGCCATTTTACGCTGTTATGCATAGAGCGTTTTGCGCCACCTCCTTTTTCTGTTATTTGGTTTCAGTTAAATTGACGGATGAAACTTACGTTATGGACCACCGGATTTACAGCGAGGGTTCAGTTGGCTTAATGTCCCGCAGTGCAACAAACTCCTATGAAACGGTGAATGAAATGACCAAGAACGGTATCGGCCAATCTACTTGTGTAGGTGTGGGCGGTGACGTAATTCCCGGCACCTCGTTTGTCAAGCTGCTGCCGATGTTTGAAAAGGACGAACAAACGGAGGCCGTTGTTTTAATTGGCGAGATTGGCGGAACAGATGAAGAGACTGCCGCCAGTTATATAAAAAATCACATGAAAAAGCCGGTCATAGCCTACATTGCCGGCAGACACGCGCCGAAAGGCAAAGTAATGGGTCATGCAGGCGCTATCGTGGGTGCGGATGGCGCGGGCAGTGCTGAATCAAGATAGATATTCTGACGGCCGCCGGTGTTCGTATTGCCGACAGCCCGACCGAGATCGTCGAACTGTTAAAACAAGTTCTATAAGGTAGCAGATTGAGCTTAGGCCGTATAAAAGGAAAATTTATTTTATGCGGCTTATTCGCTTATTCGGTATCAATTATTGCGCCTTCAAACCTGCAACTAAAAAAGGAGAACAGTATGATAAATATTTTGGTAGTGTTACTGACGTTGGTGCTCGTCGTAATTCTACTCTCGCCGGCCCACTTATGCCTCTTAGTGACCCTGGATTACTTTAAAGCCGATTTTCTTAGAACCCAGCGAAGTATTGCCATGCTGCTTTGTTCTTGCTGTTGGTTCTGACAATTAAAACAACAATTTTTTATATACCTTGTTAGTCTATTAGTCCACCGGTTACAATAATTATTGTTATTTGGAATAAAATCCATCTAATTTATTCACTTTAACGGTAATTTGAAGTGTATTAAGATTGACCTATTCCGGAAGGCGGTGTCCCGGAGACTATTGGCAAAAATCTGGTTACATGGGCAATCTTATAAATAAAAAGTATGGAGTGTATTGAGTATGCAAAAGGATTATACTTATAAGTATGGCAAAGGAAAAGTCAACTTCACTATTGACGACTCGTTAGTAACTGATGAATTATATATTAAACAATGTTCGGTTTTGCCTGACCCTGCAGAGTCTGTCCGAGAGGCAATTCGTAACCCGATCGGGTGTAAGCCGTTACGGGATATTGTCAAGCCCGGTGAAACTGTTGTATTTATTGTCAATGATACTACCAGGGTAGCCAATAGCCATATTTTTATGCCAATACTGCTTGATGAGCTTAACAGTGCAGGGATTCCGGACAAGGATATGTGGATTGTGTTCGCACTGGGAACGCACCGGCTGATGACTGAAGAAGAGATGGTTGGTGAAGTTGGTAGTGCTGTGGCACAAAGGGTGAGGATGTATAACAGCGATTGCCGGGATGAAGGACAGTTCCGGTATTTTGGGACAACTTCCTATGGAACGCCCGTTTATTTTAATAACAAGGTTGTGGAAGCCGATCACATTATTTGTACAGGCAGTGTCGTACATCACTTTTTTGCTGGTTTCGGCGGCGGGCGCAAAGCCATGCTGCCGGGTGTCGCTTACTATGAAACTGTTCGCAAAAATCATAGTTTGATGCTGGATTCCAATGCTGTAATCGGTAAACTAGAGGGAAACCCAATATATCATGATCAGGTAGAAGGTACGGAAATGTGCCGGCCCTCCTTTTTGATTAATGTCGTGTTAAACGAAAAAAAAGAATTTTTAAGAGTATTCGCAGGCGACTATATTCAAGCCCACCGGGAGTGTTGCGAGTTTGTAAATGACGTGTACGGGGTGCCTGTGGAGAAAGAAGCTGATTTAGTCATTGCCTCTTGCGGCGGCTACCCCAAGGATATTAATGTCTATCAGTTACAGAAGACAATGGATAATGCCTGGTGCGCGGTCCGGAAGGGCGGCGTAGTGATTATTCTCGGAGAATGTGCGGAAGGTTCCGGATCGGCAACCTACGAGAAAACTATGCAGCAATATACGACACCTGAGCAAGTGGAAACTGCTGTTAGGGCGGATTTTCAGATAGGTGCACATAAAGCCTTCGCGGTTACCCGGTTAATGAAAAAAGCTCACTTTATTCTAGTTTCATCCATGCCGCCGGAACTTGCCCGGCTGTTACTATTCACACCGGCCAAGGATATGGAAGAAGCAATGAAAATTGCTATGAATACATTAGGTATGTCACAGCCGCGTATTATTCTTATGCCAATGGGAAGCATAACCGTTCCTTTAATCAATAAATAGCAGGGATACAACCCCAGCGACTCATTCGTAAGTTATTGGAGCCGGCTGTAAGTTTGCTTTGCCTTGTCGAAACGGTAACCGGTCAGTGTCCTTAAACATTGTAGCACATAGCCCTTGGAGAGGGGCTCTAATCACTACTACTTTATAATACGAGGGGATTACATGGACATTAGAGAAGAAGCCTTAAATGCGCATAAAGAACATCAGGGGAAATTGCAGGTTGCCAGTAAAATGCCGCTTAAAAATATGCATGACCTCAGTATTGCCTATACTCCCGGGGTTGCTGAACCCTGTAAGGAGATAGCACTAAACAAAGATCTTTCTTTTGAGTATACCTGCCGGGGCAACATGATAGCTGTTATTTCTGACGGTACCCGTGTTCTCGGTCTTGGTGATATCGGGCCTGAAGCCGCCATGCCGGTTATGGAAGGCAAAAGTGTAATTTATAAGACCTTTGCCGATGTGGATGCCGTGCCTATTTGTCTCGGTACGAAAGATCAAGCAAAAATTATTGAAACAATAAAACTGCTTGAACCTAGCTTTGCAGGCATAAATCTCGAGGACTTCTCTTCGCCTAAATGTTATGATATCGAGGATATTCTGAAAAAGGAAATGAATATCCCCGTATTTCATGACGACCAGCATGGTACGGCGATCGCCGCTCTGGCTGGCATTTTCGGTGCGTTAAGATTTGTTAAAAAAGATATAAAAAACGTGAAAATGGTTGTTAACGGCGCTGGGGCTGCCGGAACGGCTATCGGCAGGATACTGCTCAACGCCGGTGCAGAAAACGTTATTATGGTGGACATGGCCGGCGCGCTGTATGAAGGTATGCCTGGATTAAACCGGGTGCAGGCTGAATTGGCTAAAGATACCAACAAGAATAAATTGCAAGGGAACCTTGCGGAGATCGTTGCAGGGGCGGATGTCCTTGCCGGAGTTTCTGCTCCAGGTGTATTTACCAAGGAGATCATCGGCAGTATGGCGAAGGATTCAATTGTTATTTCGATGGCTAACCCAGTCCCTGAAGCCTACTATGCCGACGCCAAAGCAGCCGGAGCAAGAGTAGCCGGAACCGGCCGATCGGATGCGCCAAACCAAGTCAACAACTCATCGGTTTTTCCGGGACTATTCCGCGGTGCCCTGGACGTAAGAGCCCGGCAGATTAACGAAGAGATGAAACTTGCGGCAGCGTACGCTATCGCCAATATTATCCCTGAGAATGAACTACGGGAGGACTATGTTGTCCCTGATGTATTTAATCCAATGGTAGCTCCGGCAGTGGCCGCTGCGGTGGCACGGGCGGCTATGGAAACTGGCGTGGCCAGGATTAAAGTCGATCCGGAGGAAGTGCGGGCAAAAACTGCGGCGCGGGTAAAATTAGGCTGATAGAAAAAGTATAGTGTAACCCCTTAGCCGGCAGGAGTATGATTGAAGCAATGCCCCGATAGTGGAAATAAATAATCCATTATCGGGGCTTGCGTATTTTATTGAAGCGTTGCAGGATTTCTGCGCTTTATTGGGAATATATTCGATAGGGAAGCAGGGGCTTGTCCAATCCCCCAATTCATTCCTATAACGGAGGACAGCTATATGAAAAAGTCTGTAGTATTCCTTTTGCTGGTTTGTATGGCCGTATTTTTGAGCTCAGCAGTGGCAATGGCAGGCCCGGCTCCGGCCTTAACCAAAGTTGATATTCACGCCTTTACGGCTCAGAGTTGTAACTACCAATGGCAATTTACGCCGGCTAACTATCCCAGAAGTATGCACGACTATTCATTCTCAGGTCCGGAGTTGTATATGAGTGTTATCTATACCGGCATTCCAAACTGGAACCTGACTTTTATCAAGGTAAATGGAACCCAATATAAGCATTCGCAACTCTTTGAGAAACAATTTTTTATTACTGACAGCGGACGGATGGTTGGCGGTTACGAGATTGTTTATAAAATACCGTCAACCTATCTGGGTGTTTCGAATACAATCATTGTCACTTCCCGCGGAACAAACGGTGGCTCGGGAGACAACGTAGCAACCAATATAAAATTTGTAAAATAAAAATGTTTGCCGTTCGCTGCGCAATCGCAGCAGGAAGGGGCGCTTAAACATTTGGTTTGCATACACGGATTTTGCAACAAAAGCTCGGCCTCCGGCTATTCCCCGGTTGCCGTTTTTTTGTTTTGATTTGATCTCTTAATATTCTGATATTTAATATTTGAATGGATTTCCATTTTTTATCTGAATTATGCATCCTTACAAAAATTAGTTATAATTATACCAGCAGCTATACTTTGCGGCATGACAGCCTATAAGGAAAGCTGATACCTTTGCTGCCTGGAATAGGTGGCAATAATGTACACCGTCGGACTCACCTTCATAATAATGTTCTGAATATTTAATAAATTAGAGGAGGGATGGAAGGGAGCGGATACAACAGTTATTGGCAAGGTTTTGTATCAATTATTAAAAGGGAGTGTGCAAAGATGTTTTCAAAATCAAAGCTATTATCAGTGCTGCTCGCCATTGTGCTGGTAATCAGTTTGGCCGGCTGCAGCAAACAAGCGGCAGCGCCTGACGACAAGAAAGCCTGGACGCCGCAGAAGCAAGTAACACTGCTGGCCGTCGCAGGGGCAGGCGGTGGGCTTGATATGGTTGCGAGAACTATGGCAAAAATCTTTGATCAAAAGAAAATTGTTACCCAGCCACTACTGGTCGAGAACAAACCCGGTGGCGGACAGGTTACAGGCACGGTAGCGTTTGCTACCCAGGATGGAAAGAATGATCACAAATTAATGATCGCGTCTACTCCTTTTATCTTAAATTATATCAAGAAAGACGGAAACAGCCCGATTGGTCCTGAACAGGTATATCCTGTGGCATTATTGCAGGAAGACTACGGAGTTATTGCCGTCAGAGCGGATTCCAAGTATAAAACCTTAAAAGAACTGTATGATGCCGCTAAAGCTGATCCTGCGAGTGTACAATTCTGCGGCGGTGGTGCTCCCGGGACCTGGGATCACCTTAACTCAGTCCTGATTGCACGCAAAGCCGGTGTTGATATTAAAGGCATGAAATACAATACCTATGATGGCGGCGGCGAAGCCTTGACAGCTCTGCTTGGCGGCAATGCCGACGCGCTGACCTCCGACGTATCTTCCATTAAACAGTATGTTCAAGCCGGCAGGGTAAGAGTATTGGGTGTTTCATCGGCAGTAAGAATTGCCGAAGATGAAGTTATGAAAGATATTCCCACCTATAAAGAACAGGGTTTTGATGTTGTTACCACTAACTGGCGCGGAGTTTTTGCCGGGAAGGATATACCTGAACCTGCCAAAAAATACTGGGCAGAAAAGGTAGCAGAACTGTGCAATACGCAAGAATGGAAGGACGAATTGAAAAAGCAAGGGGTTATTTACACTTTTAAAGATGCAAAAGGCTTCTATGACCATATTAAAGCCGAACAGACTATGTATACCGAAATCTATAAAGAGATGGGCATGGCGAAATAAATCTTCGATCATGTAAAAAAACAGGGAGAAGAGCACCGTCTTCTCCCTGTTTTTAGAAAGGAAGGTGAAGTATGTTGTGAATAAAGCGTTTGACCGCTATTTGAGTATACTTTTTATAGTTTTAGGTGTCGCACTGTATCTGTATGCAGAAACATTAACGGTATCCAATGTGGGGATTGCTATCGGACCGAAGGCCCTTCCCAGCTTTTTGGCGGTAATTCTCATTATTCTTAGTACGGTGAATCTTATTGCGGCACTTCGGTCAAAAACCCCTGATAAACAAGAGAAGCTTGAGTATAAGAAGTTTTTTATTATTTTTATTTCACTGCTGCTTTACGCGCTGTTGATTGAGCCGCTTGGCTATGTTATTTCTACTTTTTTGTTTCTGTTCGCTGGTTTTCAAACTATGGAAAGAGGAAAGTACCTGCATTCGGCAATTATTGCAGCCCTATTTTCCGGCGGCATTTACTATTTTTATGTGGAAATATTCCTGGGCGTATTACCGCCGCTGCCTTTTTAAGGAGGGATGAAAGTGGAAGCGTTACAATTTCTTTTTCAAGGTCTCGCAATAGCCTTAGAACCCACTAATGTATTTTTCGCATTTTTCGGCTGTCTGATTGGGACGCTGGTGGGTGTGCTGCCGGGAATCGGCCCGATTAGCGGCGTTGCCCTCCTTATTCCGGTTACCGCAACGCTGACAAGCGGGCTGCCGCCGGAACAAGCTGCCACCAGCTCTATAATCTTACTGGCAGGCGTATATTATGGGGCAATGTACGGCGGGTCGACGACCGCCATTTTGATCAATACGCCGGGTGAGAACTCCTCGGTCTGCACGACTTTGGACGGCTATCAGATGGCGAAACAAGGCCGGGCCGGCCCGGCCCTGGCGATTTGCGCCATTGCTTCGTTTGTGGCCGGAGTGATTGCCTGCATCGGGCTTGTTTTTATGGCTGTTCCGCTCGCGGAACTTGCCCTTAAGTTTAGTCCTGCCGGTCAATTTTCCCTGATGATTCTGGGGCTTTGCGCCCTGAGCAGCCTGGCCGGCAAGTCGCAGATCAAAGCCTTTATGATGACCGTCTTTGGTTTAATATTGGCTACGGTGGGTGTTGATCCCATATCCGGCGTTGCCCGGCTTACTTTTGGTTTTTCGGAACTTTATTCCGGTATCGAATTTCTGACGCTGGCAGTAGGCATGTTTGCGCTGGGAGAGGTATTTAAAACCATTTTAACCAATGACTATGCCAAGGGTCAGGCGATTAAAGTCGGCAGGGTAATGCCGACCAAGCAGGATTTGAAAGACAGCACTGTTCCCATCCTCCGCGGTTCGCTGTTAGGATTTTTTCAAGGGCTGGTGCCCGGCTGCGGGGCTACACTGTCTTCCTTTATGGTATATACCGTAGAGAAAAAGCTGAACAAAAACAGGGCGAACTTCGGTAAGGGGGCAATTGAAGGAGTCGCTGCGCCGGAAGCCGCCAATAACGGAGCTGCCGGGGGAGCCATGATTCCGCTCTTAACGCTGGGAATACCCGGCACAGGGACCACCGCCGTCCTAATGAGGGCGCTCATTATGTTTAATATTACCCCCGGGCCGCTGTTGTTTCAGGATCACCCGCAAATTGCCTGGGGTTTGATTGCCAGTATGATTGTCGGTAATGTCATGCTGCTGATTTTAAATCTGCCGTTGGTTAAAGTTTTCGCAAAGGTAATTGAGACACCGCCCAAATATCTGATTCCCGGGATTGTTGCTATTTCGGTATTCGGTGTTTACGCCGTACAGGTCAGTGTGTTTAACCTGCTGCTGATGATTGGCAGTGGTCTGGCGGCGTATTATCTGGCTAAAAATGATTATCCTATCGCGCCGATTGTCCTGTCCCTGATTCTGGGGCCAATGATTGAGAATAATCTGCGCCGGGCCATGAACCTGTATAACGGTGATTATGCCATGTTTGTCAAGGATCCGGTTTCCTTAACCTTTTTGGTTATTGCCGTTCTGTGGATTCTGGTGCCGGCCATCATGAAGTTCAGGGGCAAAAAGGTAGTTGTGGAAGAAGCGTAAATCATTTTCAACCAAGCAAATGGGCATACGTGTTGCAAGCTTGCGGCCAACTTGCCAATACCGCATTCGCAGTGAAAGACAGAGGCTATGGGAGGGGTAACAGTGGGGCTGACGCTTACGGAAAAGTTAATTGGTCAATCGCTGGCGGACGGACAAATGATCAGGGGGCAGCGTATCGGCATACGTGCTCATCAGACACTGTCCCATGATGTAAACGGAGTTATGTCCTATCTGGTACTTGAGGCTATGGGGCTGACGAGGGTTAAGGTTGAACTGGCTGTCCATTATATTGACCACAATATGATTCAGGCCGATTACAAAAACTCGGATGATCATCGCTTTTTGCAAGACATAACCGCAAAGCTGGGAGTTATTTGTTCCCGTCCGGGCAGCGGCATTTGCCATCAATTGCACCTGGAGCACTGGGGAGTGCCTGGTAAAACCCTGATTGGAGCCGATTCGCATACTGTTGCCGCCGGTGGCATTGGCATGTTTTCTGTTGGCGTAGGCGGGTTTGACGGAGCTATGACCATGGCAGGCGAACCGTTGTATCTGACAATGCCTAAGATTGTCAATGTGCGTCTTACCGGTAAGCTGCCGCCCTTTGTATCGGCAAAAAATATTATTCTCGAATTGCTGCGCCGTGTTTCCATACAGGGCGGTGTCGGTAAGGTTTTTGAGTATACCGGACCTGGAATTGCTACCCTCAATGTTGCGGAAAGATCCACGATTACCAATATGGGTCAGGAAACCGGCGCAACTACATCAGTGTTTCCCAGTGACGAAAATACCCGCCGGTGGATGCGGGCCTATCACCGGGAGGAGCAGTGGGTGCCGCTGCAGGCGGATAGCGATGCTGTTTATGATGAAGTCATCGAGATTGACTTATCACAGCTTGAACCGCTGATTGCCCTGCCGCATCAGCCGGACAGGGTTGTGCCGGTACGGGAAGCGGCCGGGGTCAAGGTTGACCAGATAATGCTGGGCAGCTGCACCAATACATCACTGCAGGATGTGCTGTCTATTGCTCATATGTTAGGCGGCAAGCCCATTCACCGTGATGTAGATGCCGGCTTGTACCCTGCAACCCGCACTGTGGTGCGGGAAAGTATTGCCAGGGGGGCACATGATAAAATCCTGTCTGCCGGTGTGCGTATTTTTGAACCTGTTTGCGGGGGCTGTAATGGCTGCGGCTTTGCCCCCCAGAGCAACGGCGTTTCTCTGCGGACAACCCCCCGTAATTTTGTCGGACGCAGTGGTACGGCCTCTGACAGGGTATATCTGGTCGCACCCGAGACAGCGGCCGCATCGGCGTTAACCGGTGTCATAACCGATCCCCGCGATTTGAAGCTGACACCGTTTACGTATGAAATGCCGGAAGTATTTGTCGATGACCGCGATATGTTCCAGCCGCCGGCGGCTGAACCGGAAAACATTGTTATCCGGCGCGGGCCTAATCTCAGGCCGATTCCGCCAATGCCGGCCCTGCCGGATGTTACCGGCGGTGAAGTGCTGGTGAAAGTCGGGGACGATATCACCACCGACCACATCTGTCCGGCCGGGGCTCTCTATTTGCCGATTCGTTCCAATATTCCGGAGCTTGCCAAGCATGCTTTCAAAGTGGTGGATGATACCTTTGCCGACCGTGCCGCCAAAGCGGGCGGCGGACTAATTGTCGGCGGCTCCAACTATGGTCAGGGATCAAGCCGGGAGCAGGCGGTAATGGTGCCAAGGTATCTCGGAGTTAAAGCGGTGATTGCCAGGAGCTTTGCCCGGCTGCATTTGGCGAACCTGGTAAACTGGGGGCTTTTGCCGCTGACTTTTGTAAATGGCGATGACTTTGACAAAATCAGCCAGGGTGATTGGCTGACGCTTGATACCGAGGTTTTAACCGAAGGACAGCAGATCATTGTCAGAAACGAGACTAAGGCTGTGGCTATTGCTGTTTCTTCCCCGCTTTGCCAGGCCGATCTGGACTCGATAAAAGCAGGCGGCCGCCTAAATCAGGTAAAGGCCAAAAATCAAAACAGCCAAACACACAATGCCGCAGACACGGCAAGCGGCTGAAAAAGGCGGGATAGGATGAATGCTCTTGAGAAAAAGCTGGTGGAATTGCTCAAAACCTTACGGCAGCAATATGGCGCTGTAGCTGTTAAGTGCAGCCTGGAAGCCGAAGGAATCCGGCTTGAGGAAATCGCCCGCACCAGGGAGCTTACACTCCGCGCCGGTGTTGGCCTTACCATCAAGCTTGGCGGCTGCGAGGCGCTGACAGATTTGCGCCTGGCCAAAATGTTCGGGGTGGACACGGTCATGGCGCCCATGATTGAATCCAAATTTGCGCTGGAGAAGTATCTTGCTATGGTTAGCGCTGAATATGCCGCCGAGGAACTGGCGGCTATGAACGTGTTTATCAATATCGAGACAACCGACGGCTATGAAAAAATTGACCAGATACTGAGGGCTGAAAATATTTGCCGGTTGAACGGTATTGTACTGGGGCGTTCCGATTTGGTGAAGGCACTGGGTGTTGCTGATGTTAATGCCCCGCAGGTGCTCGACATTGCGAAAAATTTATTTACCACAGCCAAGCGTCATTCGCTCCTTTGCCTGGTGGGTGGAGGGGTTACCGCCGCATCGGTTCCCTTTTTGCAACAGTTGAACGGAGTGCTGGACGGTTTTGAAACCAGAAAAGTGGTGTTTGCCGGCACTGGTGAAGCCGGGGGACTGACGGAGGCGGGGATTTTGCGGGCACTCCAATTCGAATACCACTGGTATGAGTTGAAGCAGCACTATTATGGCCGGCTCTGCAACGAAGACACGGGTAAAATGAAAACACTGGCTGCTGTCCTGAAGCTCTAGCCCAGGCGGCAGACAGCTTAGGAGGCGAACATGCGGCAAGTCATTGAGGAATTCGGGAGGTTACCGACTACCTGCATATCTGATGCTATGCAAGGACTGCATAATTTCGACCCTGCGGTCAAACCCCTGAAAGAGGAGTACAGAATCTGCGGCAGGGCGATTACCGTCAAAATGCCGGCCGGTGATAATATGATGGTGCTTGCGGCGATGAAGGAAGCCCGGCCAGGCGATATTCTGGTGATTGATTCGGGGAATTATGCTTATCGGGCGGTTGCCGGCGACTTTGTTATCGGTTTGGCGCAGACGCTTGGGTTGGGCGGCGTAGTGGCCTATGGCACCATTCGTGATGTGCAAAGCATCAAAGCGCTGAATTTTCCCGTTTTCTGCACCGGAACAACTGTTGCCTGCAGTCAAAAAACCGGAGCCGGTGCAATTAATGTCCCCATAGCCTGTGGCCATGCCACAGTGCATCCCGGCGACATAATCATCGGGGATGCAGACGGTGTTGTTGCTGTGCCGCAGGGGGAGGCGGCGGCTGTCCTGGCGGCAGCCCGGGAAAAACTGGAGAGCGACGAAGAACGTGCCAGGCGTGTTTTAGCGGACGCCCGGTCGGCAATGGAGTATATCGATCACCTTGTTGCCGCAGGCAGGGGTAAATAAGCGTAACACCCCTTGCATGGAACCATGCAAGGGGTGCTGCTAGAGCTCTAAATAATCAATAGTATCGGAAAAATCGACAAATGCCCTGACGGCATTGATGGATAACGATTCTTTTTGATAAATCATCCAGGTTCTGCGCATAACGGGCTGATTATTCTTATCCCTGATGACAATTTTATATACGTCGTCTGTCTTATGCAATATCATGCTCCCCATTATGGCATAACCATGGCCATTTTCCACCATGTCCTTGCAGGTATCCAGACGGTCTACTTCCATGCTGATAGAAGGGGGAACGGTAAAGTTTTCCCGCCACCAGCTATCAATTAATAGTTGTACCGATTCATCAGTACGATAGCTTATTCTGGGGAGATTCGGCAGGGACTGGATTGCAACCGGTTCTTTGGAGGCAATGCACATGGTCTCTTCAAACAATAGTTTTCTTTCGTCCGGCCAGGAATATTCTCCCCGCATAAAGCCAATATGGGCTTCCTGCGTGTTGACCAGATTCAGCACTTCTTTGCTCCAGACGGTATTTACCTTAAATTCCATTTGCGGATAGTTTGTCTTAAACAGTTTCAAAAGACGCGGCAGTTTATATTTTGTCATATAGTGTGTTGCCGCAATGCGCAAGGTTCCTCTGACGCCTTCATGCATATTGGTAATTCGGTCTTTAATTTCCTGTATCCGGGTCAGCATTTCTTTGGAACTCTTGGCAAGATACTCACCCTGGGGCGTGAAATGGATACCCTTGCCTGAACGATAGATTAGCTTTGCTCCTACTTCGTCCTCGATCTGGCGCAGGCGGGTGGTAAGCGCCGGCTGGGAAATGAAAAGCGTCTGTCCTGTTTTCGTAATGTTTCTTTTTTCATACAGGATATGCAGGATAAGCCAGTCGCGTTCATCCATAGCGTTTCTCCTTGGGTGTTATTATGAATTTTGAATTGTAATTGTTATTCGAGTCGGCAGCAATTATTTCCTCTATGAGAACAAAGTATACAAGATACCGATTATCTTTTATTATATCTGAATTTTTCATACCTGTTATCTTCCGGCCTGGTTTTTATAGAACCTTGTGGCGCGGATACAGATGACAGTGATGGCTTTACCTTAGGAAGGGGGATTGTTTATGGTCAGGCTGTTAAAACCGGCGCAGGCAGGTACGGTTGAATCGTCGGATGTCCTTATCATACTGGCTCCAGCGGCGGCAGGCACCGGTATACAAGTAGAGTTAACTACGCCAACTATGCAGCAATATGGGGAACACATCAGGAAGCTGATCATAAAAATACTAGAGGATCAGGGGATACAGGACGCGATTATCCATGCCAATGAAAAAGGCGCTTTAGACTACACGATCGAAGCAAGGGTTAAAACGGCTGTTAAGAGATCGCTGGGACAGGGGGGATTCTGACATGGTGAAGGAAAGACTTCGGCGGACCGTTATGTATGCGGCCGGAAATAATCCCGGACTGCTGCAGAATGCGGCAATATACGGAGCCGATAGCGTAATCTTCGATGTTGAGGACTCTGTGGCCGTTGCGGAAAAGGACAGTGCCCGGGAGCTTGTCTATCATGCGTTAACAAGACTGAAGTTTTCCTGCGAAATCGGGGTACGCATTAATCACATCAGCACTCCCTGGGGATATGATGATCTCGAATACCTGTTGCCGGCCAAGCCGGATTATATTCGCTTGCCTAAAGGGGAAAGCGGGGATGAAATTAAGGATATTGATGCCATTATTACCAAGGCAGAGGCCGAGCATGGCTTTGAAGCCGGAAGCATTAAGCTTATGGTTTCAATTGAAAGTCCCAAGGGGCTGCGCAATGCTTATGAAATCGCCTCCGCCAGCCCGCGAATGATCGCAATTGCCATTGGCGGCGAAGATTTTGCGGCTGCGATTAAGACGGAAAAAACCCGGGGAAACAGCTTTACCGGCGGCAGGGAACTCTTTGTCGCCAGAAGCATGATTGTCTTTGCCGCAAGGGAAGCCGGGATTCAGGCAATTGATTCGGTATTTTCCGATTTGCGGGATGAAGAAACCTTGATTAATGAAGTAATGCTGGTTAAAGAACTGGGATTTGACGGTAAATCCTGCATCAACCCCCGCCAAATCGATATTATCCACAAGGTATTCACCCCTTCGCTGAAAGAAGTGGAGTATGCCCAGAGAGTGCTGATGGTTTTTGAGGACGCCTTAGCCAGGAATTCCGGTGTTATCACTTTAGATGGAAAAATGATTGATATGCCTATGGTGATAAGAGCAGAAAGAGTATTGGCAAATGCCTGTGCTGCCGGCATTTACCGTAAGGAGGGCACCTGATGATTAATGCAGCAGGCAGGGAAATTCCGGCTGACATTCAAGGCTACAAGCAAGTAAAAGGCTATGCGGGAGCGTTTGCAACCCAGCCGCCGGCAGGCGCGCGCAAAGCAGGAGCAAAGCTTAAGGCGGTATATCCGGGCGAAAATAAACTGCTGAACTCCATTGAGGAAGCCATTGAGGCAGCCGGTTTAAGAGATGGTATGACGATTTCGTTTCATCATCATTTCCGCAACGGCGATTATGTGATGAATGCGGTTATTGCCGCGATTGCCCGCAAGGGTATTAAGGGGCTGACCCTGGCGCCAAGCTCTTTTTTAGATACCAATGACGAATTGATCCCGTTTTTTCAGCAAGGAGTCCTTATTGCTGCTGAAACCAGCGGACTGCGAAATAAGCTGGGACACTTTCTGACAACAAACCACATGGCAAGGCCGACCATCCTGCGTTCACATGGCGGTCGGGTACGGGCGATGGAGAGCGGGGAACTGAAGATTGACGTTGCCTTTATCGGCGCGCCTGTCTGTGACACCTATGGCAACATCAACGGCGTTCACGGTTCTGCGGCCTGTGGCTCGATGGGGTATGCCATGGTGGACAGCCGTATGGCCGATACGGTGGTGGCAATAACCGATAATCTGGTAGAGCATCCGCTTTGTCCGGTAAGTATTCCGCAATATCAGGTTGATTATATTGTAAAAGTCGATTGCATCGGTGACCCGAAAGGAATTTCAACAGGCGCATTGCGGGTTACCTCCAATCCCCGCGACCTGCATCTTGCCAAACTGGCCGCGAGAGTAATCGAGCATGCAGGCTATTTCAAAGAAGGCTTTGGTATGCAGCTGGGGGCAGGCGCGGCCACTGTGGCTGCCGGCAAATACCTGAGAGAGGTTATGCTGAGAGAGCAAGTGGCGGCAAACTTTGCTATTGGCGGTATAGTCGGTTCGTTTTGCGATTTGCTGGACGAAGGCCTGATCAAAACTTTGTTTGATGTGCAGAGTTTTGATGCCCGGACCATCCAATCACTGCGTGACAACCCGCGGCATCAGGAATATGACTGCACCTTCTATGCCAATCCCTGGAATAAGGGACCGATGGTAAACAAGCTTGACTATGTAGTGCTTGGCGCCACCGAAGTGGACATTCATTTTAACGTTAATGTAATGACCGACTCCAACGGCATTATGATGGGAGCTCTCGGCGGCCATCCGGATGCTTCTGCCGGTGCAAAGTGTACCATTATCTGTGCACCGCTTTTAAGGGGGCGCCTGCCGATGGTTACCGACGCCGTACAAACTGTTTCCACACCTGGCGAAACGGTAGACATAATTGTTACCGACCGCGGTGTGGCAGTGAATCCCAAGCGGCAGGATCTGCAGGAAAATCTGAAGCATTCGGGGCTGCCGCTGATGGCAATCGAAGAGCTTCGCGATATGGCCTATGAGCTTGGCGGCAAACCGGCACCACTGAAAATGAGTGATGAAATTGTCGCCATCGTGGAATACCGTGACGGCACCGTATTGGACGTAATCAGGCGCCCGATTGTGTAGAAGGGACGCGGGGACAGGTCCCTTGTCCCTGTATCCGAAGAAAAGTTTATTTTCCGGTAGAATAAAAAGACGACTTTTGCGGTTGATACCGCAAAAGTCGTCTTTTATTTTGCCTAAATACGGAAGTGATTGACAGTTTCCTGCAGCTGTTGCGCCAGGGTGGCAAGATTCTGGCTGGCGGAAGCAATTTCCTCTATCGAGGCCGATTGTTCTTCGGTGGCCGCCGATACTGTCTCAGCTTCAACTGAGGCCTTGTTGCTCAGCTCATCTATGGTTTTTACCGATGATACAATCTGCTGATTACCGTTAGCCACAACCTGCATGGCAGAAGAGATTTGCGTCACTTGCCCGGATACCTGCAGCACTAATTCTGCGATTTCCCGGAAGGCCTGGCCAGCCTCATTGACTACTTTGGCTCCCAATCCCACTTCGCGCGTCCCATCGTCCATCGAGGCAACAGCCATAGCCGTATCTTGCTGAATTTCCCCGATAAGGTTGGCAATCTTTTTGGCCGCATCCTGCGATTGTTCAGCCAGTTTGCGGACTTCTTCGGCCACTACCGCAAAGCCGCGGCCTTGTTCACCGGCGCGCGCCGCTTCGATGGCGGCATTCAGCGCCAGCAGATTGGTCTGCCCGGCTATTCCCGATATGGTATCTACAATTTGACCGATTTCTTTTGACCGCTCGCCTAAGTTAGTGACTACCTTGGCCGAATTATTTACGGTCTGCTCAATAAGTGCCATCTGCTCAACAGCCTTGCTGACGGAAATGCCACTAATCTGGGCTTTATCCGCAGCCTGCGATGACTTAGTCACAGTTTGCGCAGCATCGCTGATTGCCGTTTGGATGCTAACCGACATTTTTTCTACCGCAGCAGCCGTTTCTGTTACGGCATTTCGCTGCAGATGAGCCCCTTGGGCAATATCTGCAACCGAGCCGGCCACTTGGTTGGAGGCCTGAGCCGATTCCAGTGAGCTGGCAGTCAATTCTTCCGAAGAAGCTGCCACCTGTTCGGCACTGGTATGTACTTGCAAAATCAATTTATGAAGGTTGGCAAGCATCGTATTGAAGCTTGCCGCCAGGTCGGCAATTTCGTCCCGGCCTTCAACAACGGCCGGTTTCGTAAGATCACCTGCGGCAACCAGGTTGACTTGAGCGGCCAGATTTTCAATGGGTTTGGTTATGCGTTTAGCCACAATAAAGGTAATAATAGTTACAATGATTACACAAACCAGGGCAATTACCGCAAATATCATGGATAACTTAGCCAATGGCTTGAAAACCAGTTCCTGCGGCACACTGATTGCTAAAATCCAGCCTGTTGCCGGTATCCTCTCATGAACCAGGAAAAAGTCTTTCCCTTGATCACGGTAGGTGGTCAAGCCCTGCTCGCGTCCCAGAACTTCTTTGAATACAGCTGTCATATTCTTCAGCTTATCTGTCTCAAGAACGTTTTTTGACATTAGCTCCGGGTCAGGATGGGCCAGCAATACGCCTTTGGCGTCAAGTAAAAACGCAAAGCCTTCCCCGTATAATTTAATATCTTTTACATTATCAACCAGTGTATTCAACAATATATCTTCCGCAATAATACCGCGAACTTGTCCGGCAGAGTTTTTGATCGGCATAGCCACCGATACTGCCATTTGCTTAGTTACCGCATCCAGATACGGTTCGGAGAAAACAAGTTTCCCTTGTGCGGCAGCTGCTTTATACCAGGTACGGGTGCGCGGATCGTAATCAGCCGGAGGAATCCAGCCACTGCCATCCACCATCTTGCCGTCAGTTGTGCCAAAATACATATCGGACAATTCTTTATCCACTGTTTTATACCCGGCTAACATGGGTGCTGTTATCTCGCCGTCACCAATTGCGCTGTGAATGGTACCGGCCGTGATTTCCAGCATTTTAGCTTTGCTTATCAGCCAACCGTCAAAGCTGTTCACGTGTGAGTGGACGTTGGCCTTCAGTTCTTCCTGAATGCCTGCCGTGAGCTGTTCTTTTGTGAATTGGTATCCGGAAAAGGTTGATACTGCTAAAATGCCTATGGTTAGTAACGAAAATAGCAGTGTTAGTTTAGTTTTTAATTTCATTATTTTCCCTCCCCATTTGTCCATAAGCAATTTGTAAAAAAATCAATTACCTATCACCCTCTTCCCCTGATAAACAAAGGCCTTCGCACAATAATTGTCGAAGGCCTCTTTGCCATAGAATGCTGCATAAATTATTCCTCTATGACAATATTCTACATTATTTTGGCATTTTTGTAAAGACAAAGACTCTTGAACTATAGGACTTTAGTACTATAAAAACAGGACATTGCTACTAGGAATTTCTTGACAAGCTAATTTTGGCATGAGACAATAATACAATCTTATAAGCAAAATTTAGAGTATAGGAGTATAGAGTGACAATGAAGGAACAACCTGATATAGACCTGACACCGGAAGAGTTAGAAGAACTGATACGTGATTTGCCGCGTATCCTGCGCGAACTGAATATAGAAGTTGCCGGGGAAGGGCTGGCGTGATGTCAGACCTCAATATAGTCAATCAGACGTTGAAATAGTTCATAGTCATAATTAAAGCTGTAGCGGGATGAAAGCTTTCCCACCACTTCTCTGGCGGCAAATAACAATTCTTTATAAGCCGAACGCAAATTATTCTCGTTAAGGTCACTTGTGCATTTTTGGTAACGCTGATAATTTGCTGCCAATATTTCATCTTCCAGGCATTTGGTTGGATTTACCCAGTGGTCTGTTGTATTTTCTTCCAGACGAATTAATTGTAAATAATACTTCTGCACATACCAAAGGCATTCAAGGGAACGAGCGGTCTCTCCCCTTTTTAAAACATTGATTCCAAATAGGATTGCATTGAAATAGTTATTGATGACAGATTCTATACTTTCCGCAGAATTTCTCTCAATCATACTGTTTTTTAACACACTAAGATGTTGTTTTAATGTATTGTTTTTGTCATACAGACACATCGCGTTTACATCCGGAAAAAAGCCTACAGCAGCAAAGGTTTCGATAATAGGCATGTCTGTTACCGGCAGAAAGTGAAATTCACCTCTGACTAAGTTTTCGAAAATAAATACTTCTGTGCCGAATTCATTAATCAGATGGATATAGAAGGGACATATACCGGCAACCCATGCTTTTGAACTGAAGCTTTTATAACTTTCATCCTCGATAAAAATATAAAATTCAATATCGGAAAAGGCGTCGCCAGAGCCTTGCGTAAAGGAACCATACATCATAATGGCATTCACGCCAGGTGTTTGGCCGCCTAGTTCTTTTACTTTCATAATCAGTTGTTCTTGTAATAGCATATTTTTTCTCTCCTTGTCATTAAGTCACTTATCAAAGAGATAATCTATCTACCACAGCTACACCGCAACACATGACCCTTCATCCTTTCCATTTGTTAGGTTACATTCTCTTTAATAAAATTACTATACCATAAAGCACAATAATAATGTAGGACTTTGCAGCAAAGGCACAAGATGATGGCAGGCCAAATGAGAACATCTTGACAACTCCGGCCAACTGTGCATAATATATACTCAATATAATAAATCGTTTTCTAGGGTTCCGCAGTTCGCTGGTCTGGTCCGAGAGAAAACGCAGTCTAGGGACTGTACCACGGAGGGACAAAAGCCCGGGAGAATAGCCGCATTGGCAGCTATTTCCCGGGCTTTGCTTTTCCTGTTTGTTATTTGGTAATACTAAAGCTGGAGGTAAGGATATGAACAGAACCTGGATATCGGTTTTTATTGCTGCTTTTTTTGAAGTGGGCTGGGTAATCGGACTGAAGCATGCGGAGGGTACATTGGAATGGGGCGGAACGTTAATTGCCATAATCGTTAGCTTTTATCTGATGATTATGGCTGGCCGCGATATTGCCGTGGGAACGGTATATGCTGTTTTTGTCGGACTTGGCACAGCCGGAACCGTATTGGCAGAGATTCTATTATTTGATGCACCTGTCGTACCTGCTAAGCTTGCCCTGATTATACTCCTGTTGAGCGGTGTTATTAGTCTTAAAATGCTGAGCAATCAGCAAGAGAAAGAGGTGATATAATATGGATTGGCTGTTCTTAATACTGGCAGGCATCTTTGAGATGATGGGTGTTGCCATGATTAACAAACTGCACAAAGACCGCAACTGGCAGGCTGTTGCCCTGCTGTTCGCCGGCTTTGGCTTAAGCTTTTTCTTTCTGGCACTTGCGATGAAATCCTTGCCGATGGGAACAGCCTATGCGGTGTGGACAGGTATTGGAGCTTCGGGAGGAGCAATATTGGGAATGCTGGTATATGGTGAACCCAGAAATGTATCGAGAATTATTTCTATTGCCGTTGTGCTTGGCTCTGCTGTCGGCTTGAAGTTGATTGGTTAAAGAGTGCGGGGCGAAAAGCACCCGGTGTGTCATCAATGCCAGTCACAGGATATTGCTTTTGTGAAGGATTTGGAAAGTGAAGCATTCTTGCTTTTTCGCAGGAAGTAAAGTACAATAAGTTTAAATTTGTTTGGAGGTGTGTAAAGATGTGGATCATTGCCGGAATGCAATTGGCAACAGTCAATATGGCTTTCGTCACAGCGTCTGTCTATAGGGATAGGTTTGCCCATGTTAACCAACAGAATTATATAAATCCGGGGACGGCACATCTTTATTACTAACCTTTTTGATATTATAACAGGATTAGTATTGGTAAAAGGCGGTAGTGTCATCTAGCGTCTTTTTTGTGTCCTTTTCCCGATATATGCGGAAGGACGATTTTATGAATACGAAACAATTGCCTGACGGGAATTCTTCCTGGAAGAAGATAGCTTTATTTTTAATCAGCCAAAATATATCCCTTTTTGGCTCCTCTGTAGTTAGTTTCTCCATTATCTGGTATATCACTCTGCAAACCTCATCCGGTAAATGGGTCATGCTTTTTACCCTCTGCGCATTATTGCCGCAGGTGCTGATTTCGCTGTGGGCCGGCGTGTGGGCCGACCGTTATAATCGCAAATATCTCATTATGCTGGCAGACGGCTTCATTGCCCTGGCTACGCTGGGGATGGCCATCGCCTTTTTCGCCGGGTATCAAAGTATGGAACTGCTGCTGGCAGTTTCTCTTATCCGCTCAATCGGTGCCGGGATTCAAATGCCTGCCGCCAGTGCCCTGTATCCGCAGATTGTACCCAGGGAGAAGCTGACTAAGGTGCAGGGCATCAATCAGACACTCAATTCTGTGTTGCTGCTGCTCTCGCCTGCGGTGGGCGGAATCGTGCTCGGGTCTGTAGGGATTTTCTGGGCTTTTCTGATAGATGTGATTACCGCCTCGTTAGCCATTGCGGTTCTTAGCTTTATTCGTATCGAAAAGGTTGCAGCAATTACGGAACCTGCGACTGTTTTCGCTGAATTGCGCCAAGGGATAGACTATGTTATGAGTCACAGACTATTGCGGCGGGTAATCATCTGTTTTGGTGTTTCCTTTTTTCTCTTCACACCGGCGGCAGTATTGACACCTTTATTGGTGGAGCGCAGCTTTGGCGGTGATGTTTGGCGACTGACCGCCAATGAAATGGTTTGGACAATTGGCTCTTTGCTTGGCGGGGTTTTTGTTTCCCTGCGAGGTGAATTTAAGGATAAAATCCGGACTGTTGCCATTTGTCTGGCAGGCTTCGGTGTTACGTTTGCGTTAGTGGGTATTACCAGTAATTTTACTGTATATCTGCTCATTATGGGGATAGCAGGTTTCTTTTTGCCGATAATGTCGACCGCGCAAACGGTGTTAATTCAGGAGAATGTGGAAGCTGCCATGATGGGGCGGGTGTTTTCTCTGATCCAAATTGTCACAGGCAGTGCCATGCCTATGGCCATACTGTTTTTTGGACCACTTGCAGATATTGTGTCCATTGGTTCAATTCTGTGGGTAACGGGTGTGCTACTGATCGCAGTAGGGGTGTTGTATCAGGTTACCAGTAAGCGTGCCGGTCTGAATTAATGTCCGAATGACCTTAACCTTGCCATAGGCATAGTTGAGGTCATTTCTCTATTCGCTTGAATACAGGAGCCCTTCGGAAAAAATATTGCAGTAAGTAGTAATTTACTTCGCTTACATATTATGGTACGATATTTTGTGGATATCATGATAGGAGATGGGAATATGAAAAAAGCTGTGAGTGTATTGGTATTCTTAAGTTGTTTATTTATCATGACGGCAGCATTGGCTGCGCCTGGCGGGGAGGCTAAAGTTTCTCAGAAAAAAGTTGTTATTGTTCCTTTTATCAATTCTACTGAAGAAACCAAAGAGTATATTGGACAAACTATTAATGAAAAATTTAAAGAACAATTCTCCGGTGATAAATACGAGATCACTTCCGATGCTATTGTACAACCTATTCTTGTGGTCAATGGCTATGATGCAACCAATAATGAATTGGCGGACAATGCATTATTGATGAATCTGGCTAAAGAAACAGATGCCGATTATGTTATTGCAATGGAAATTCTTCATTTTATTAATTCAAGGCATGCCAGCTTTTTTTCAACATCTGCCAAGAGCGAAGTAAAACTTCGATATAAAGTATATTCAAAAGCAAATGATAAAGTAACCACGTTCCAAGTAGTAGGCAAAGGCAACAACAAAGTGACGTCCATTGGCGTACCAGGGATTGGTACGGCGATGAAGCGCGGCATTGATGAAGCAATGGACGAGGCTTTTGTTAAAATTGAGAAATTGTAAAAACAGCCTCAACCCCTATTGAGGGTTAGGGCGAGATCGCGCTAAGCGGGGGGAACTATGATGAATAATATACTTGCACAAATCCTTCAGGCCAATAAAAATTTTGTTGCTGCAAATCACTCGAAAAATTATGTAGACTTGTTTCCTGCCCCGGATAAACTGCCTTCACGTCAACTGGCGATCTTCACCTGTATGGATACAAGACTGGTAGAGTTTTTGGAGCCGGCGATGGGGATATCGCGCGGTCAGGCAAAAGTAATAAAAAATGCAGGAAATTCTATAACCGGTCCTTTTGAAGCCACTATCAGAAGCTTAGTAATAAGCATTTTTGAACTCGGGGTAAAAGAGATTGTCGTGATTGGTCACTTGGATTGTGGCCTGGCAGCTACTGATTCGCAGAAACTTATTAAAAAGATGTTAGACAGAGGCATATCGGCAGACGCCATCAAGATGATTCAAAAGGAAATGGAGAGTTGGGTGGATCATTTTCATCATCCCCTGGAAAACGTCGAAGAAGCAGTATTTAAGATTCGCAGCAATCCTCTTATTCCGCAAGACGTACCTGTTCACGGACTGATGTTTAATCCCACTACGGGAGAGCTTAGTGTTGTGGTAGATGGTTACTGTCATACAAAGCCTGAATGCCAGTAGCATTTTTGGCAGGTTTTGATTATTGAACTTTGCCGGGTAGAATGCTATAGTAGGTATAACTAAAGTGATTGGAGTTGAAGAGATGTAATCTTTCTTGCTGTTATATTGCATAATAAAATTACGGGAGCGGAAAATGCTGCCTGTTTTGTTATGCGTATGCAAGAAAGTTACTCATTCTTTTCACTCAGACAATATCCTCGTCATGCCTGTGACCGGGCTTGGCTTTGCTGTATGTATGAGCTGCAAGAATGGACTTTCTTGCAGCTCTATTATTTTTTGCGGGAGGATAATTATGTCTTTAATAAATGTTACCAATCTGACCTTTGGCTATGACGGCAGTTATGATAATATATTCGAAAATGTGAGTTTTCAAATTGATACAGACTGGAAGCTGGGTTTCACCGGAAGAAATGGCCGAGGCAAAACTACTTTTCTGAACTTGCTTACCGGCAAATATGAATACCGCGGTAGCATTTCAACCAAAATCAATTTCGAGTATTTTCCTTTTGGCGTAACCAACCCGGAGGATTACACCCTTGATGTAATTGAGACTGTTTATCCGGACTATCTTCAGTGGCAGGTCATGCGTGAGCTGTCTTTGCTGCAAGTTTCAGAGGCGGTTTTGTATCGTCCGTTTGCCACGCTTTCCCCAGGGGAGCAAACCAAGGTGTTGCTTGCCACTTTGTTCCTTAAGGAAAATAGCTTCCTGCTGATTGATGAACCGACAAACCACCTGGATATGCATGCGAGAAAACTTGTCAGTGACTATCTTAGTACTAAACATGGCTTCATTTTAGTGTCACATGACAGAGCCTTTCTTGACAATTGTATTGATCATATTCTTTCGATCAACAAAACAAATATTGAAATTCAAAAGGGAAACTTTTCGTCCTGGTGGGAAAATAAAAGGCTGCAGGACAATTTTGAGCTTGCAGAGAACGAAAAACTGCGAAAAGATATTACCCGCTTGTCATCTGCCGCAAAACGCACCGCCGGCTGGTCGGATAAGGTGGAAACAACAAAGATTGGCACCAGAAATTCAGGGATAAAACCCGATAAAGGTTATATCGGACACAAGTCTGCCAAGATGATGAAACGCTCTAAAGCAATCGAAGCAAGACAACAAGCCGCTATTGAGGACAAGTCCAGGCTTCTCAAAAATATAGAAAGCTCTGAGCGGCTCAAAATTTCCCAACTGAACTTTCATGCCGACCGTTTTATAGAATTTGGCAATATAACGATCTTTTACGGCGACAAGGCGGCTTGTGAAGGTGTAAGTTTTACCATTGAGCAGGGTGACCGTTTAGCGCTTTGTGGTAAAAACGGCTCAGGCAAATCAAGTCTTATAAAGCTGATTTGCGGAGCTGACCTCACTTATACAGGCACTTTCAGCAAAGCAAGCCAGCTTAAAATATCCTATGTTTCACAGGATACCGCTCAGCTTAGCGGCAGCTTAAGCGATTATGCCGCAGCTAACAATATTGATGAAAGCCTGTTTAAGGCTATTTTGCGAAAACTTGATTTTTCCAGAGTTCAATTTGAAAAAGACATGTCAGATTTTAGTGGCGGGCAAAAGAAAAAAGTGCTGATTGCCAGGAGTCTGTGTGAGAAAGCTCATTTGCACATCTGGGATGAACCCCTTAATTTTATCGATGTTATTTCGCGCATGCAGATAGAAGCATTGCTGCTTGAATATGCCCCAACAATTCTGTTTGTGGAGCATGACACTGCATTTTGCAACAACATTGCAACCAAGACGGTTGAGCTGTAAGCTATTATGCCCAGGCATCGGCAGATGGGTCGGTCATTCCCCGGCTATAGTGCCAGGAAAACATGGTTTAGCTCTATACCACAGGTTGAGCACAAGGGGCCGCCCTAAAAGCTGCATGCTTTCAGGGCGGCCCCTTGATATGTTGGCGGCAGTTGCACTAGTACCTGGCATAACACCATGCCCCAGGCGTCGCCGATATCCCATTGACCAGACCAGCCGGCCCGGTTTTCAAACTGGGAAACCGTGACTGTGTAACGCAAACCGCCGCCTGCGGCTGCCGCTGCCGTTTGCGGCACTATGCTGAAAATAAACGCGATTAAAACAGATACCGTAAGTGTCAAGGCTCTGAATATATTGGTTTGCACGATAGAATGACCTCCTTTTATTTAGTATACCAGCGGCACTCTTACCAAAAAATTAACAAAACCGGAATTTATAGATGAGTAAAGCGCTATTATAACGAATTTTTTTAAGGAAAATAAAGGAATTACAGCCTGTGCTGAAAAATTAAAATATACAATAAATACGCAACAGCGGGGGGAGGAGCCATGGACGAATTGCTGCTTGCCAAAATCATGCCGCCACAGCGCGGCGGCATGCTGGACAGACCGAGAATCGCCGATAAAATTGCCGGAACAGGCGGGTGCCAGGTTGCGTTTTTAACAGCGCCTGCCGGTTATGGTAAGACGGTGGCCATGCTGCAGGCAGCGAAGGCAATGGACCGGAAGCTGGCCTGGTGTCAATTGGACGTATATGATAATGATCCGGTGGTATTTCTGCGTTATCTGGCAGCAAGCCTGGAGCAGGTGCTGGCCGGTTTCGGCGCCCAGGTGCTGCCCTTGCTTGGCGGCGGAGCAGCGGGCCGGCAGCGGCTTTTTGTTACCGCCTTTGTCCGGGAACTGTCACGGCAGGAAACGGTTCCGCTCCTGGTGGCTTTGGATGATTACCATGTGATTGCCAATTCTTTTGTACATCAGTTTGTAGAAGATTTGCTGCTGCATCTGCCGGAGCATATCCAGGTTATGATTGCCAGCCGCACCCTGCCGCCGTTTAATGCCTACCGCTTGCGGGACACAGCCGGACTGTTGACGGTAGGGGCTGAACAGCTGCGGTTTACAGACGAAGAAGTGCAGGCATTTTTGCCGGTCAGGGGTCCCGGCTGCCTGTCGCCGGAGCGGGAAGCTCTGGTTCGCAGGCTCAATGGCTGGCCGGTGGCTGTAACGTTTGCGGCCAATATGTATAAAGAAGGCTCCGAACTCAGCCTGCTGGCAGGAGAAGAGGCCGATTTGCACGGTTATCTGGCAGAGGAAGTGTTGGCCCGGCAGCCGGCAGAACTGGCCGATTTTATGCAAACTATTTCGGTGCTGGATGTCATCACCGCCGAAGCTTGTGACCGGCTGCTGGAGCGGGACGATTCGCACCGGCTGCTGAAGGTGCTGCATAAAAGGGAACTGCTGCTCAGCCGGCTGGAATGCCCGGAGGAAGCATACCGTTACCATCAGCTTTTGCGGGAATTTTTGCTGGAACGGTTAGGGGAGAAGCGTCCGCTCTGGCAGCATAAGGCCGGTAAGCTTGCCCTGCAAAGCGGGGAGCTAAACGCTGCAGTGGAATATTTCCGGGCTGCCGGCGATATGGAAATATTATGTGATACGGTTAGGGAGGCCGGCCTCCGGGCGCTCGGTCAGGGGCTTTGGCATACAGTGTCCCGGTGGCTTGACAGCCTGGACAGACAAAGGCTGCAGAGCGATCCCTGGCTGCGTTATCTCCGGGCGACGGTAGAAGTATATAAAGGGTGTCTGGAGGAAGCGGAAGAGTGGCTGGATGGCCTGGAGACAAGTTTCGCCGCGCAGGGGAATCAGGGCGGGCTGACCGAGAGCCGTTTGCTGCAGGCCCGGATATGGCGCTGCCGCGGACTTTTCAGTCAAAGCCTGGAACTGCTCGAACAGGTCGTTGGCCAGATACCGCCTGAGCAAAGAGCGCAGCGGTTTGATTTGCCGATGGAAAAATCACTGATTTTGCTGGTGCTTGGCCGTCTGCAGGAGGCGGAGGCTGTCTTACAGGAAGCGTTCGCCTCCGCCCGGAGCAGCGGCAACAACTATGTAATGGCCCACCTGCTGGAGGGATTGGGCAATATCTACTATATGCAGGGCGAATATCCGAAAGCACTGCACCAGTACCAGCAAGGAGCCAGCCTGCTGCCGGAACGGGTTTTGCCCGGTTATTACGCACAGGACAGCATTGCGAGCATCTACCAGGACTGGGGAGAACTGGAGAAGGCACTGGAGTATGCCAGGCGTAATATTGCCATTAAGGAAAATCTCGGGCTTGCCGAAGCTTTGCCGTCGGCATACCTGCAACTGGCCGGCTTGCATACCGACCGGCAGGAATGGCAATTGGCCGAACAATGTCATGAAAAAGCAAACCGGCTTTTGCAGGAGCATAACGGCGAACATTTTTTCCGGGCCTTGAATTTGGTTTTTTGGGGGCTGTGCCTGGATTTGCAGGGACGATTGTCAGAGGCGCGTCTCAAAGCGGAAGCGGCGTTAGCCATTGCGGAGCCGCAGGCAGGACTTGCCCTGGCAGTGTGCCGTGCAGTCGGCGCGCCGGTCTTCGTGCAGACCGGGAGTATGGCGAAAGGCAAGGAGATGCTCACCGCCGCGATTGAGGCTCTAACGGAGATAGGTTTTAACAAAGGGCTTGCGCATGCCTGCGCTTTTCAGTCCTGGCTTTTCTCAGTCGAGGGAGAAGCCGCGGAAGCTGAAGCTTATGCTCACAGAGCGCTGGCACTGGCTGCGCGGATTCAATGTCAGCAGCTTTTCCAGACCCATTATGAGATGCTGCAGCCGGTATTGGAAATCGGCTTGATAAGCGGGACGGAAGTCACGTTTGTTCAGCGCATTCTGGTGCGCAAGGGGGAACAGGCTTTGCCGCTGCTTACCCGTCTTGCCGGGCATAGCGATCCGGAAGTCCGTTTGCGGGTCATCGCGCCGCTGGCCGAAATCCGCGGTGATCAGGCGATTGCCCTCATCACAGGCTTAACCGGTGACGCCGCTGCGGCGGTTTCACAGCCGGCGCGTCTGGCGGCCCGGCGCCTGGGTATCCCGGCGGTGCCTGGGGCAAGTTATGCGGAACTGCCTGCCGTTTTGCTGCAGGTCAACATGCTGGGCGGTTTTAAGGTTTTGCTGCAGGGAGCGGAACTGGGGAAAACCGGCTGGCGCACTGCCAAAACGCAGGACCTGTTAGCTTATCTGATTCATAAGGGGGAACCGGTCGACCGGGAGCGGATACAGGAGGATTTATGGCCGGATATGGATGCGGAAAACGCTGCCAACATTTTTCATGTTACGCTGCATCGTCTGCGGAAGCTGCTGAGCAAGGCAGGTTGTCCGGATATTCTTTGTTATAGCGGCAAACGCTACAGCCTGCGGCCGGACAGTGTGTGCCGTGATACGCAGCGGTTTGAGGAACTTGCAGCTACCGGGCTGCGCAAGGAGACTTCCCCGGAAGAACGCGAGGCCTGTCTGGAACAGGCGGTGGCGCTTTACCGGGGGGATTATCTGGCGGCCCTGGATTATTGCTGGCTGCTTCACAGCCGGGAGAAGCTAAAGCGGCTATATGCCGAAATCCGGATGAGCCTGGCACGTCACTACCTGGAGCTGCGCTCGTATGGGCAGGCCATAACCCATTTGCAGATCGTGGCGGAAGAAGATCCTTTTGTGGAAGAAACGCATGCTTTGCTGATGAAGGCGTATGCCGGTCAGGGCAGCCGTATGGCTGCAATCAGGCAATATCAGAAGGCGGAGGCTATTTTGCAGAAAGAGCTCGGTCTCAGGCCATCGACGCAGCTTCATGACCTGTACCGGAATCTGATGCAGTAGCGAACCTTTGATTAGAAGTTGATTAAGGAGTACCGCAGATGAAAGTATTGGCGCTAAAGCTGGATCTAAAGGCAGATGACTATCGTCCCTATCTGCCTTTACTATGCCGGGAAAGGGAAAACAGGATTGGAGATTTGCGTCAGCCGGCAGATAGGCTGCGAAGTGTGTGCGGCGAACTGCTGGTTAGAAAAACAATCGCCGATTTGCTTCATATTGAAAACCAAGAGATTGATTTTTCAACCAATCAGTACGGTAAACCCTATTTGTCTTTTGCACCGGATTTTCATTTTAATATTTCGCATTCCGGTTGCTGGGTAGTCGGCGCCTTTGCTAACGTTCCGGTAGGGATAGATGTGGAGCATGTGCAAAGGACGCTGGACCTTGCTGTGGCGGCGATGGTGCTTTCACCGGAAGAGTTTGTTCATTATCAGCAGCTGGAGCACGAGGCCGCGGTTGACTATTTTTTTCGTATCTGGACATTAAAAGAGAGTTTTGTTAAGGCAGTGGGCAAAGGTTTGAGTATCGAGCCGTCCTCCCTTACGATAAGAAAAGCAGGCGATGCTCTGCTTGAATGCCTGGCAGACGGTCGCCGGAGCAGCGGCAGGTTCCGGGAATATGAACTGGAACCAAATTATCGAACAGCCGTGTGTGCGCTGGGAGAAACTGTTTTACCCCATGCGCCGGAATGTGTTACGATAACTTATTTTGAACAGCTGCTGGTATAGGCTAAAAGTTACATGAACTGACCCCAGTATATGAAAGTTAGTGAGGTGATAAATTGTATGCCAAGATAACGGCATTTTTTATGTCTGGAACAGGAAACTCCTATAAGGTTGCCAAATGGTTTTCCGAATCAATGGAGGGGCTACACACCGGGCTTTATCAGATAAGGGAACAACAGACAACGGTTACTATCGGAGATAATGATTTATTGGTATTCAGCTATCCTACACATGGTTTTACCGCTCCCTGGTTAATGATAAAACATATATTCCGGCTGCCTGAGGGTAATGGTGTCCATGCTGTACTGCTGCCAACGCGGGCAGGTACAAGGATATTAGGATTGTCATTACCTGGAATGGAGGGAACGGCAGGATATCTTATCGCTGGGCTATTGTGGCTGCGGGGGTACAAAGTAAGGGGCGTTGCCGCTATCGACATGCCCTCAAACTGGACAGCCCTGCATTGGGGATTAAGTGATAAAAATGTTAGGGTTATCGTCGATAGAGGAGAGCAAAAAGTAAAAAGGATTGCTCAGACAATTGCATCAGGGCGCTCTTTTTATAATGGCTTTATTCCTTTGGTACTCGGCGTTTTACTGGCCGGTGTTTCTTTCGGCTATTTAATAATTGGTCAGATGCTGTTAGCTAAATTGTTCTTTGCCTCTGACAAGTGCAATGGCTGCAGTTTGTGTAAACAGATTTGTCCCAAGCAATCGATAAAGATGATTGGGAATAAGCCCTATTGGACTTACTCCTGTGACAGCTGCATGGCCTGTATGAATTTCTGCCCCAAAAAGGCAATTCAAGTTAGTCCTTTTACTTTGTTTCTCTATACTTATGTTGGCACAATTCCTGTTCATTTCTGGATTTCCGGTAACCTTGGCTGGAGTTTTATGGGCCAGCTGCCAGAGAGCATTTTGTTCTTGATACAATATGTATATATCCTGAGCAGTATAGCACTGACGTACCGGCTATTGCATCATGTTTTACGGATAAGACCACTGGCGGCGTTATTGTCGGCACTGTCTCATACCAAATATTTTAGACGCTATAAGTCGCCTGGAGTCTCTCTCGGCAATATTCATAGAACAGATTAATCTCTGGCTGGCAGCAGTTGTTCTGATACCGCAACAGCAGGGCTGTGCCTGAGCGATATAGAGACAGTCTGGAGGGGTTGCCTGCCAGGTAAGCAAGTGGGACAGGCTAAAAAGACAGAAGACAGATTTGCCGGCACAAATGGCATAGCAAGTCTGTCTTCTTTAGCTTTTACACACTCAATTTTACACATTTAAATCAATTGATAAAACAGCCCATGATTGGAACAATGAAAGTAGAGCTTGCCATGTCCTGACTTATGGAACCGAAATTGCATATTCCACTCAGGATACTGTTTCACAATAACAACTCTATCGCCTGTGACATAAGCAACAAAAGATATATAATGCTCTTTTTTCATTTCGTGGGAAGACGAAACATACAGTTCATCTTCTACCGGTTCTATGGTTAATACATGGCTTTCAGTTGTTTTTGCTGCAGTCAATGCTTCCAATTTCTTGCCACAGCATGAAATATTGGCATCCCCTGTTGCTGTCAGGAGATTGTTGCATTGCGGGCAGACATAAAATTTGAGGTTTTTCATATTTCCTCCCATAGTTTCATTTAAATCAAGCTTGCCTGCCAGAATATCCTCAATATTGACTCCCAGTATTTGCGACAGCTCCGGGAGCAGCGAAACGTCCGGACAGCCAAGACCACGCTCCCATTTGCTGATTGTTTTATCACTGATGTTCATTAAGTCAGCCAATTGTTTTTGGGTCATATTTTTTTCTTTTCGCAGCTCATAGAGTAACTTGCCGATTTTATCGCAATCCATTAGCAGCACCTCCGTATTTAAGTTTAGAGGATATTGTGGATACTATCAATAAACGAACCGTAGAGTACATGGCCGAAACAAAAAAAATCCGCATATGCCAGATAGTATAAGCAGATTTCGTTATTATAGACGATACGGAGTTACAATTCCCCAATACCTAGCGGCGTGGGAATAAATATGCCTTCTGGCAGATGGCGAAAATAAGGTTAGCAGCAGCAGGGTAATAGCATCCTGGAAATACTGAGGCCGGAGCAGGAGTGAAAGACAGGAAAATATCTTGCTCTTTGGCAGCTGGACGAACAGACGGAAACAGCTGGTTGCCAGTGTAAGCGATTTACTGGGGCCAAGTGCTGTGAGTATATAGGCAAGAGCATGCAGCTGCTTATTGGACAGCAAAGTTAACAGTAGTTTCAACATGACTGCAGGTATTCCTTTCAACTTGTGATAGTATGAAACACTGTTAAAGTACATTCGCTGTTTTGATAATAATATCCTACTGATTGACCGTTAGCAGGTTCTGGAAGCTTCCCGTTCCCCTTCTGTCGGTTCATCAAAAGTTGACAAGAATTAAATGCCTGTCAGCGAAATGAAACATTCAAGAGCATATTGAAGATAAGAACAATAAATAGATGAAAGCGAAAGGAGCGGTGACTTATAACCAAAGGTAAACTGACCTCGGCACTGTGCGGCGCAAGGACTATCGCATAAATTCCCAATAAAGATAGTCCTTGCACCATCCTATTTTTTACTATAATAGGAGGCGCACAATGGGCTATAAAAATGCAATTTGTGTATTGCCTGACAAATTGATTGCGGCAATACAAGAATATATTGACGGAGAATATCTTTATATCCCCCGGAAGGTAGAAAATAAAAAAAGCTGGGGCGAGTTGAAAAACACCAGAAATTTTTTGAGTACGCGCAATAAGGCTATATTCGATGAATACAGAAACGGTATATCTGTTGAGCAGTTGGCAGCAGATTATTATTTATCACCAAAGACGGTGTATAAGATTATCCAAAATGAGAAATAATGGCTGAACCCTAAAAGCGACATGGCACACCTAATGTATCATGTCGCTTTTTTGTTACTGTATCGTTTAGTAGGAAGCGTTTATAAAAAAAACAGGGTATACTTGAATTATGATTATGAGCTAAAAGGAGTAAGAATAATGGAAGATATAACAATCCGTGAATTTGAATTTGCACTCATCAATGAATTTTTCACAGAACTTGAACGACAGGGACCCGGCAGCCCCGAAGAAACTATCAGGGCATTAAGTTTTATCAGCAATCTATCGAGCAAAGCAAAAATTGCCGATTTAGGCTGCGGCACAGGAGCGCAAACAATGGTGCTGGCACAAAATACAAAAGCAACCATTACTGCTCTCGATCTTTACGCCGGTTCGATTGACAAGCTCAACGTAACAGCCGAAAAACTTGGTTTACAGAACAGAGTAAAAGGTATAGTCGGCTCCATGGATAATTTGCCGTTTCGGAATGATGAATTCGACCTTATATGGTCTGAGGGGGCTATTGCCAATATAGGGTTTGAAAAAGGCTTGAATCACTGGAAGAACTTCCTTAAAAAGGATGGTTATGTTGTCATAACCTATGAGTCGTGGTTTACCGATGAACGTCCTGCTGAAATTGAGAAGTGGTGGGTGGATGCAGTTCCTGAAATTGGCACAATAGCGCATAACATTTCCATCATGCAAAAAACGGGTTATATTCCTGTTGCCGCATTTACGTTGCCGGAAAGCTGTTGGATAGACAATTATTTTGTTCCCCAAAAAGCACGGCAAGAGGAATTCTTGAAAAAACATGCGGGAAATAAAACTGTCGAGGATATGATCGCATTTATGAGGCGTGAAGCAGATTTGTATTCAAAATACAAACAGTATTATGGATATGTATTTTATATTGGGAAAAAGCTGTAAGTCAATTAACACCCTCGTCCAAGTTATCGTGGATGCCGAATAAATATTAGGGAAGCAAAACGAGCGTCCCGTGCGCCAAGAAGCGCCCGGAGTAAAGCGGGAGGGGAAAACATCGATAATCTTCTGGAAAGAATGAAGCGGCAGGCATATAAGCCACAGCCTGTAAACAGGGGTGTCGAGGACGGGGCTATCGACATAAAAGTGTTTTTGTATGGTTGATCGAAGGCTGGTATGCAAAAAATACGGAAATGTCAGTAACCCCGTCCCCCTGGCAGCCTTTGGAATATCATTCTATTTTGCAAGATATTTTGGTATACGAACAGGACATGCGTAATCCTGTTTTTGATATCACAAAACCGCCGAAACAAAAATAAGCCACTGGCAGTAAAGACCAGTCGCTGGAAACTTGACAGTATGAATTTTTACGGTTATGATAATCATATAAAAGGTGCTATCCGGTAAACGGTCAGCCCCAAATAGTTTAGCTTAAAGTAAGCCGCTTAGTTTTGGAGACGTGGGCGGCTTACTTTTTTTGCAAAAGTACCACAAGAATAAGCAGAAGTAATAAGGTTACATTCGTCTCATTCATGGGCATCACCCCATTTCTGGGGCAATATTGACCGCCTACCGTTTATGATAGCACCTGTTCGCATTATAGCAGACGTTATTAAAATAAGACAAGAGGAAAAGTAAAATTTTACTTTTCCAATCCCCTACTTCATCCCCTTTTTATTTTTTTCTATGCGGCTGCCGCGCTGATCATAAACAAAAAAGCAATATAAAACCCCTAAAAAGCATCTGTTTTTAGGGTAAAAGGTCAAGGTATTTATCATATATGTAAAACTGATTCTTCCCAAGCCGTGGGTCGCGAGTTCGAATCTCGTTGTCCGCTCCAAATTAAATGCAGTAACGGCAAGGCTTTGAAGACTTCAAGCCTTGCCGTTATTTTTGTTTTTTAAGTAATTTTAGGGCATGTGTATGCTATTTGTATGCTACGGCGCTTGCTGCAGTACGTAAGAAGAGGACATTTTGTGTCGTTTTGATTGTGAAAAAAATGTCTCAAATTTACTCATCGTAGTTTTATCTTACTAACATTAAATATTAAAAACATATTTAATTAGAGGTATGCCAAACACTGGAATTATAATACTTTAAGTTTTAGGAATTGCTTTAAGTACTTTTGGGACTTATCTCAATAGGAACTGTTTTATCTTTTCCTCTGCATCTGACCCCGGAATAGCGGTGAGTACAGACAGTTTTAAATTAGAATCTGATATAACCACATAACTGGTAAACTCAAATTTCAATTGTCCTAAAACTGGGTGGTTAATAGTCTTTAATATCCCCTCATCTTTTTTTACATCGTGCATTGACCACCACGAATCGAATTCTTTGCTTTCGCTCCTGAGTTCATTTATGAAATCCTCAATCCATGGATTGCCGATGAAGTTTACGTAAAATGTACGAAAACTGGCAATCATCTCTTGGGCTGTGATCTCCCAATCAGCAATTATCTTTTTATATTCTTCATTTGTAAACATGATTCGCAGGAGATTACGCTTAGAAGCATTAATCTTACCGTAATCGAACAAAATTTTTGCAGCGGCTCTATTCCACGAAATAACATTAAAGCGGACATCTAGAATGGTTGCCGGAGAAAATTCTAAGTTGTCCAGCACATGCTGGAGCATGGGATTAACAGTATCATTGCAAATAGGAAAACCGACCGGTGGTGTATGCTGAGCAAGAGTGTAAAGATGTTTGGTTTCATGCCTATCAAGCATCAGGGTTCGGGCTAAACTTTCAAGTATTTGTGAGGATATTTGTATAGGACGTCCCTGTTCAATCCATGTATACCAGGTTAAACCGATTCCTGAAAGTAAAGCCACCTCCTCTCTTCTAAGACCGGGAGTTCGACGGCGTATTCCTTCAGGCAGGCCAACCTGTGAGGGCAAAATTTTTGCCCGGCGTGATTTTAAAAAATCCCCTAATTCTTTATAGCGCTGCTTTTCATTATCCATAAGCTCTTACCTGCCTTTATCGTAGTATTAATAATACTAGTATAAATATGTATCTATTACCATGATAAACTAGGTGCTACTATAAATACAACACTAATTAAAGATTGGAGATATTGAAGCTATGAAAAATCGTCGTTTTAATATGGATGCCCACACAATACAGGAAATACTATGACAACTGCAGAGTCGAGAGCAATGCCGGACAAAGAAATTATTTTACTGGAGGGAATTACGGTATGAAAAAAGTAGTCGCTTTTACGGGGAGTCCGAGAAAAAATGGCAATACGGCCACGCTTGTTAAAGAAGTTATTCGGGGAGCCCAAGATGCTGGTGCCGAAACAACTATTTTTTATCTTTATGATATGAACATCAAACCCTGTCAAGGCTGCTTTGTTTGCCGCAAGACCGGGCACTGCGTCCTGCAAGATGATTTTCAGAACATGTTTAAACATATTGTTGATGCCGATGTTGTAGTTTTTAGTTCGCCTGTATACATTGGCCAGGTTACAGCTCAAATGAAGCTGTTATGGGATAGACTCTGCGGCTTAATTGATGAAAACCGTAAGCCTCGGTATGCTGCTAAAAACCTGATCATGCTATATTCTCAAGGAGATCCAAACGCGCAGTCTTTTCAAGCATCCTTTCAAATCAATGAAGCTTTGCTTAAGATGTTTGGCTTAAATGTAGTTGATACTATTTTACTAACGGACGGCGTAGACCCTAACACAGCGGCTAATAATGAAGAACTTTTATTAAAAGCTTATGAAGCAGGAAAAGCAATTTAGCCGACCTGCAATAGTATGTTCTGCGAAGTAACCAAGGGAGCATTTTTACTAGGCTTTTGTCGCTCTTTGCGTCGAAGCATGGAATAACTAGGGGTTCGATTTCCCTTGTAGCTTCGAATGCATGCCCCATAGACGAAATTCGGGTGGTTTCACGAGGTGTATATTGTATATACGATAAATAAAAATTCGGGCATTAAACGCCTGAGTTCTTATCATACAATTATATTTGGGTGATATGAATGGAATTTAAACTAGATGATGCATTAGGGTTTATTCTAAGTAAAGTTAATGCAAAACTAAAAAATAAGTTCTTTCAACAATTAAAAGAAAATGATGTTACTACTGAGCAATGGGCTATATTATGCTGTTTATGGGAACAAGAAGGTATTACCCCTAAAGAGTTGTCAGATTTGACATGTAAAGATAAACCGAACACGAATCGCATTCTGGAGAAGTTAATAGCAAAGGGGTTGGTTATTCGAAATTCTCATCCAGTGGATAAGAGAGCGTTTCAAATATTTTTGACGGAAAAAGGATGGGCACTGCGGGAACACTTAATTCTCAAGGCTAGTCAACTTTTAAAAAAAGCAACAAAAGGAATAGAAGAATATAGAATAATAGAATTAAAGAATTTATTAAATCGAATATATGATAATCTAGAGTAATTATTTTTGTAATGGTGGTCATAAAATGTGAAGACCGTAACTGTTCAGGAAAATGCTATAACGGCAAGCTTTGAAAAGTTTAAGCCTGCCGTTATTTTTTTATCTAGTATGCACTTTAGCCGATACCATGCTAAAGAAACTTGGTGTCAAGTTTGTGTAATATCCTGAGCTTTGCAGCAAAAGCTAATAAAAAAGACCGTTTTGTTTTACAAATGAGTAGCCTGATTTTTAAAGCCAGGGTACTTTTTTTGTTTCTTGGCTATTTACAGCGCCGCTTTCGCACAGTCTGACGGGATTGCCGACAACAATCAAAAGCATGTTGTGTCACTAACCTCGTCCCCCTGACACCAGACACCCGGCGAAGAAAGCAGGGAGTAGAGGATTTTAACGTGAACCGAAGAAAATACATAAATAGAAATAATTACAAATAATAGAATTTGGCTGGGGGTGTAATTAGTGACTCATATAAGAATAGCCTATAAGAGTATAATTATTGGTCTATTATTCTTTATATTAATAAGGCCTTATGCCGTATACGGCGCAGAAACCAGAGAAATGGGCAAAGAAATACCTCGGAAAACGGCGCAAGAATATTACCGTCATGGGCTTGAATACGATAAACAGAATGAATTTAAACTTGCGATAGAGCAATATGACCGGGCGATTGCAGTATATCCAGAAGCTGCAGCTTATTATCTAAAACGAGGTGAAGCTTTTTTCAAGAATAAGCAAATAGAGCAATCCATTGAAGATTTTACCAAAGCAATTGAAATACAGCCAGAAAACTATGAAGCATATTTTGACCGGGCAAGGAGTTATGTTGCGGGGAATCAAAAGGATAAAGCTATTGCCGACATTAAGCAGACGGTTAAAATTTGTACAGATACAATAAGAATCAATCCTAAAGATACGGAAAAATATATTAATCGTGGACAAGTCTACATGCTGCTGGATGATTATGATAATGCTGTTTATGATTTTAGCAGGGTAATAGAAATAAACCCACGTAGTGATGATGCTTATGTTAGACGGGGTATTGCTTACGGGATGGAATACGAATTTGATCTTGCCATTGCTGATTTCAGTAAAGCAATCGCGTTAAACAGCAGTAATGACGAGGCCTTTTTACTTCGCGGCGAGATATACTTTTTTAGTGAGAGACTCGAGCAAGCAATACAGGATTATTCTAATGTAATTAGATTAAAGCCTGCTGACCCGGTTGCGTATGCAAAGCGCGGTTTCGTTTATATGATGAGCGAAGAAGCAAAAAAAGCTCATGAAGATTTCCCAAAAGCTAAGTCTATCGACCCACAAGTGGCCGAATCGATAGGGTGGAGAATGGCGGTTAGCGGCATCAGCTATTCCCATATAGCCGCTAATGTTCCGGAAAAAGATGATTTCGACAAGTTTCTATTACGGGATATAAAAGAGTATTTTAATGCCAATCAAAATGCCGAGATCAAATATGAGTTTCTCCGGAAAGGTCCTGACCAGATAGGAGTATCACCACCAGATTATTATTTGTGGGTTGAAATAAACGATAACGGCAACCGGCAAGCTGGGGCAATGAGAGTTACTGCTATAAGCAAAAAAACTTTTGGTATTTCTACATATCTTACCAAAGAAGCAATAGAAAAAACCTTTTCTGATGTTTATAAAATTTTCCCCCTGACTGTTTGCGTAAAAATAGCAAACAAAATATAGTGAGAACAAGAATGCCGATCATAAAAAAGGCCCTCCCCCATGATTTCTTTAAGTGGAGGTAACCCATATGAACAAAACTGATATTAGCAATGTATATCGCACAAACAAGATTTATTGGGACGAGAATGGTAACGATTTTTTAGCAGCTATTGTACTGCCTGCTTATGGTTGCAATACTTTAACGGAAACTGAATTGAACTTATTTGGTGACGTAGCAGGCAAAAAACTTTTAGATATTGGTTGCGGCAACGGTGAATCTCTTAAATATCATGGCAATAACAAGGCCAACGAGCTTTGGGGCATAGATATTTCTAAAAAACAGCTTGAGAAGGCAGCGCAATGCCTTTCCGCAAGTGGCTATGCAGCGAAGCTGATTTGTGGGGCAATGGAGGACGAATGTGGATTACCTCTAGATTACTTTGATTATATTTACTCAATTTATGGAATTGGATGGACAACGGATTTACAGGGGACATTTAATAGAGTTGCATCTTATTTAAAAAAGGATGGCCTGTTTATATTTAGTTGGTCGCACCATATTCATATGTGCGTGGCAGTGGAAGAAGGTAAAGCCACTTTTAAAAATAGCTATTTTAATGAAACCTGGTCTGAGCGGAATCTTGATGGGAAAGAAATTTTACTTTGCTCCAGGAAAATATCAACTTACGTAAACGCCTTGGCAAAGGCCGGTTTTGTAATTGAGCAATTGATTGAGCAGACAAACGACGAAACTTTGCAATTAACAGGTGAACTTAGTGATTGGACAAAAAAATCGCAAATGGTTCCGTTAACAGCTATTTTTAAAGCGAGAAAGCTATAGTAAAACACTGTTTCTGGTTTTACAAATGAATAGGTACTTTTTTGTTTCTTGGCCATTTATAGCGCCGCTTTCGCACAGTCTGATGAGGGTTGCTGACAACAATCAAAAAGCATGTTGTGTCCTAACCCCGTCCTCCTGACACCTTGTGGCTATTATAAAGAATTAACTTGACGTTACTTTGGATATAATGATAATGTGTAGATAAGACTCAGGGATAAGGAGGGGCAGGCTGTGGCTGTTGCTAAAGAAAGAGAATATGTAAATGCTATTATGAATGAAATAGTATATAGTATGAAGGATATTTTTGGCAGCAAGCTTCGTCAAGTAATCCTTTTTGGTTCATATGCTCGTGGAGAGCAAGAAGAAGATTCAGATATGGACATAATGGTCTTAGTTGACCTAAATGATTCCGAGTTAAATCAATATAATAACGTGATTGCCGAAGTTATTACGGACATTTCGATCAAATATGGAGTGCTTCCGTCAATTATTGATAAAAATTATGAGCACTTCCATCATTGGGTGCCTTTTCTTCCGTTCTATCGGAATGTAAAAACCGAAGGTGTTGAATTCTATGCAAGCTGAGATGTTAGAGTTAGCTAAATATCGTATAGGGAAGGCCAAAGAATGTTTGGCCGATGCGATAGATGCTTTTGAAGAGAACCGCCTATCGAATTCCATTAATCGCTCCTATTATGCTATGTTTCATGCGACGCGAGCATTACTAGCCCCTGAAAGTTTTGACTCAAAGAAGCATTCGAGCATACTTGGCTATTTTAATCAGCATTATATAGCTAGCAAAAAAATTGATGCGTGCTATTATCAAATGATAGCGAATGCTTTTCGAGTAAGAAACAAAACAGACTATGACGATTTTTACATCGTTAGCAAAGCCGAAGCGCAGCAACAGTTAGACAATGCGCAAGCGTTTGTTGGGTTTATAGATGACTTTATTGCTGATATGCGGTATTATAAATAAAAAGCGAGTCGAGCAGAAAACATTGTGATTTTGCTGCTCGTTTCTGTTTTTTTAATATCTTTTCTATCGATAGTACCATTGTTGATATTGCTATTTGACTCTTTGTGAAGAAGTTGATTCAAAACCCTTGCATGCAGATTTTAATGGGTTTCGTTCAATCGGCAAATATTCATGATAATGTTGCTGAAGTTGCCCGGCATATCAGGAAAACATTAAAAACTTACTACAGACTGGGCTGCCAAACATACCACATGGACAGTATCGGCAAGCGATTTGCCGAAAGTGTTATATTAGCTACCAAGGAAGGTTCTGTTATCGATGCCTATCGCAGGTATTACGCTTTTGATTTAGCACCTAAGTTTTGGGGCGAGATTGTTAACCACGTAGGTGCTGAAAAAATAGTCAAGATAAAGACAAGAGTGCTGCAAAAATAACTATTTTGCAGTACTCTTGTCTTTATATGTAAATATTGTATTTTTGGAAGGGTGGAACAAAAAGGCGCTTTGGATCAGTGGAACTGGCGATGTATCTGAATGACAGTGCGGGAGACGGGTAAAACCCAGCTGGAGGCGACGTATTACAGTTTTTGTAAAGGAATATCATATAATCTGTCGAAACCTACATTAAATTGACTTTACTTGATCGATCATGATAAGTACTTTGACCTAAAGTATGATTGAAATTTTAACGATTTGAAGGGTGTAGGATGGCACAGCAAAAAAACGAGTTCTCGGAGCATATGTCCTTTGAGTTCCTGGAATTATTGCGCAAGAAAAATCCGGCCTGGCGCTTATTGGCTTCGCCGCAGGCTCCCCTTGTCGCGGCCTTTCTCTATAAAGAATTTATTGCGAAAAACAGGCGACTGGTTGCTGAACAGGAGTTAATCAGCCGCTTGGAAAGTTTTATCGATCGGTTAAGCCAGGGACGGAGTGTGCGCCTTTTTCCGAGAACCGGGCGGGAATATCTGGACGACTGGGCCAATGACGAGCACGGCTGGCTGCGGAAGTTTTATCCTACAGGACAGGACGAACCCCATTTTGATGTAACCTCTCTGGCTCAGAAAGCCATTGAATGGCTCTTAAGCTTGAGGCAGCAAACTTTTATTGGCACGGAATCCCGCCTGATCACCGTATTTGAACTCCTGCACCAGATTGTGGAGCGTTCCGAAACAGATCCGGGGCTGCGCCTGGCGGAGTTGGAACGGCGCAAAGCGGAAATCGAGCAGGAAATCGTCCGGGTGCAAGACGGACAGGTGGTTTTGCTGGATGAAACGCAAATCAAGGAGCGTTTCTGGCAGGCGATGACGATTGCCCGGGAGATTCTGGCAGATTTCCGGGCTGTAGAACAGAATTTCCGGGACTTGGACCGGGGCATGCGGGAACGGATTGCCACCTGGGACCGCGGAAAAGGGGAGTTATTGGAAACCGTCTTTAACGAACAGGACGGAATTAGCGAGTCGGAACAAGGTAAAAGTTTTTCCGCCTTCTGGAAATTTCTCATGTCTTCTTCCTCACAGGAGGATTTTCAGGATACCCTTGATAAGGTCTTGCAGCTGAGCGCGGTGCGCAACATGGGTACCGGCCGGAATATCCGCCGTATTCACCATGACTGGGTGAACGCCGGTGCCCATGTGCAAGAGACGGTGGCCGCGCTGTCCCAGCAGTTAAGACGTTATGTAGACGAGGCTTTTTTAGAAGAGGAACGGCGGATTAATCAGATCGTGCGGGAAATCGAAGGAAAAGCCGTGGCCGTCCGCAATAATCCACCGCCGGAATGGGAAATGAAAATTGACGGGGTTGCCCCGGAATTTTCTTTTCCCTTGGACAGACCCCTGTTTACGCCTCCCCGACGGCCGGAAATTAAAGATGATGCGATCGGCGCCGGTGTGGAGGATGTGCCGGCGGAAGCGCTTTTTTTCCAAATTTATGTGGATAAGGACAAGCTAAAGGACCAGATCGGCTATCTGCTGCAAACCCAGGACCGGATAACGCTGTCACGGATCATCGAGCACTATCCGCTGAAGTTAGGCTTAAGTGAGCTCGTCACCTATATGGTCATTGCCAGCGAGAGCCCGCAGGCCGTTTTCCAGCCGGAGGATGTGGAGGAAGTGTCCTGGACCGATGAGACAGGAATGAGAAGGGTGGCCAAGATGGCCAAGGTTATTTTTCAGCGGGCTTAGGGCTGGTTTAAGGAGGACAAGGCATGAATGTTCCCGATAATTTGTCATTTTCGAGGGCGCTGGTGGCTCTCTTTAAAAACGTTGTCTTTAAAGAGTCGGACCCGGAACACTGGGAGGTGATCCTGGCCCAAAAGTACAAGATTGAAGATTATGTAAGCAAAATCGGTCTCACCCTGATGGTGGACGAGATGGACGGTTACGGGTATTTGAAACAGCGTTCTTACGGGGAGGGCGAGGCGGAGATCCCCCGCCTGGTGCCTCGCCATGCGTTGAGTTATCCGGTCAGCCTCCTGCTTGTTCTGCTCCGGAAGCAATTGCTGGAGTTTGATTCAACCACAGGGGACCGACGGCTGATCGTCACCAGGCAGCAGCTTGCCGAGCGAATGCGGTTGTTTCTGAAGGATACAACCAACGAAGCCAAAATGGTGGCGGATATTGACAAGCATATTGACCGGATTGAAAACATGGGTTTCTTACGCCGCCTGCGGGGCAGTGACGACAGCTTTGAAGTGCAGCGCATCCTGCGCAGCTTTGTCAATGCGGAGTGGCTTCACAACGTGAACGAGCAGCTGGACCTCTACCGGGTTTACGCCGGGGGAGAGACCGGGAAAGGGGAGGAGAAGGAATGAGTTTGTTCAACCTGGGACAGGAAGATCCGGGGATGCTCTTTGGCGCGACCCCCGGTTTCCGGCTAGCCAAGCTGGAAGTGTTCAATTGGGGAACGTTTGACGGGAAAGTCTGGACATTTTCCCCCGGGGGAGAAACGGCGCTCTTAACCGGCGACGTGGGTTCGGGCAAATCCACCCTGGTAGATGCTTTGACAACCCTTTTGGTCTCACCGCGGAAGGTGGCTTATAACAAAGCAGCCGACTCCAGCGCCAAGGAACGTTCGGTCACCTCCTATGTCCGGGGCTACTTCGGGCAGAAAAGAAGCACCGAAGGGACCGGACAGCCCGATTCCCTGCGGGATATCCATCATTATTCCGTCCTCCTGGCAACCTTTCAGGACTCGGGACTGTCCCAGTCGGTCACGCTGATCCAGTTTTTCTGGTATCAGGATGCGCAGAAACCGCCGGCCCGCTTTTATGTTGTGGCGGATAAAGAAATGTCGATTACCCGGGATTTTGCCAAATTTGACAAGGACGTCCGGGTGCTGAAAAAACGTCTAAAAAACAGCGGTGGCGTGCGGGTATTCGAGGATTATACCCGCTATGCGGAAGTCTTCCGCGGCAAATTCGGAATCGAGCAAGAACAGGCCTTGGATTTATTCCAGCAGACCATTTCCATGAAGAAGGTGGAAGCCCTTACGGAATTCGTGCGGGTCAATATGCTGCAGGTTCCTAATACGGAAGAGGAAGTCGAGAAGCTGAAAAATCATTTTCAGGACCTGAACAGTGCCCATGAAGCTGTCCTGAAAGCCAAGAGACAGATTGAACTGCTGAGCCCCGTGGTGGAACAGGGGAAACGCTGTGAACAGATGGATAACAGGCAAAGTTTGCTGGAAAAGGCGCTCCGCGCCCTAAGCCCCTGGTTTGCGGAACAAGCGGCGGTTTTGCTGACCGTCGAAATCACCAGATTTGAACAGGAACTGCTTCTGGCCACAGGGGTGCGGGAACAGGCGGAGGCCAAACAAAAAGAGATCGAAAAAAATATCAAAGAGACTGAGAGGGCTATCTACGCCAACGGCGGCGAGGCGCTGGAAGCATTGAAAGCCGAGATTGCGAGCATGAACCAAATCCTCGAACGTATCCGCAAAGACCGGGCAAACTATACAAATTATGCCGGGAAACTGAATTTGCCGGTACCGGACACAGCCGGCACTTTCATCAGTAACCAGGCGAAATTGCCGGAATTCAAGTCTGCCGAAGAAAACTTGCAGGGCCGTTTGAATGCGGATTTTCAGACAGCCGCCGCGGAAGTGGACAGGGCGGATAAAGAAGCGAAGAGAGTGGCTGAGGAGCTGGAATCGCTTCGTTCCCGCCAAACAAGTATTCCCCGGGAATATGTCGAGAAACGGAAACTGCTCTGCCGGAATCTGGGGATCAGGGAAGAGGAACTGCCCTTTATCGGCGAGTTATTGGAAGTCAGGGAGGAAGAAGCCAAATGGGAAGGCGCGATTGAAAGACTCCTGCATAATTTTGGCCTCTCGCTGCTTGTGCCCGAAGAGCATTATCCGGCCGTCATGCAGTGGGTGGACCGGACGTCGCTGGGGATGCGGCTGGTCTATTACCGGGTCCGGCCTGATGCGCTGTCGTCCGTCCCCGGCCGGCCCCATCCTTGGGCCGTATCGGAAAAGCTGAAGATGAAGCCGAATACGCCGTTCGGCCTGTGGCTGACCAGAGAGCTCCGCCAGCGCTTCGCCCATGTTTGCTGCGAAAGCCGGGAGCAATTCAGCCGGGAGATATTGGCCGTTACCCAAGCCGGGCAGATTAAGTCGAAGGGCAACCGGCATGAAAAAGACGACCGGTACGCCATCGATGACCGTCGCCGTTACATCCTGGGGTTTTCCAACCAGAAAAAAATTGAGGTGCTAGAGGTTAATGAGCGGGAGCTCCAAGAGGAGCTTCAATTCTACCGGGAAGAAATCACAGATATCAACAAGAAGCAGAAAGCAAGCCAGGAACGGTTAAACGCTATTGAATGGCTGGAAGGAATCGATGCTTTTGCCGACATTGATACCCGCTCAAAGGAAGAAGAACTTGGCGAGAAAGAAGATCGAAGAAAGAAACTGGAACAGGGGAGCGATGTGCTGCAAGGATTGCAGCGCCGGTTGACCGAGTTGGAGGAAATAAAGAATACCCAGGAAGGCGTTTTAAACAAGGCTCGCAAACAAGAAACAACGCTGGAAAACAAACTGGAGACCTTTGTCCGGAATAAGGAGCGTGCCATCGCAACTGCAGCAGAAGCCGTGCCGGCAATGCAGGAAACGGAATACCCTTTTTTGGAACAGCACAAAGGGGTTGCTTTGAAAAATAAAAAATTGGTCTTGGAAAATATCACGACGCTGGAGCGGGATTATCTGGAATGGATCGAGGAAGAACGCAGCACGCTGATGAAGGACATCAATCAACTAAGAGGTAAAATCATTAAAGCCATGTCTGAATACAACAACCAGTACGCCGAAGAAACGCGAGAAGTGGACCCCGGCATGGAAAGCCTTCCGGAATATACCCGCATGCTGGCGCAACTGGAAACTGACGGGCTGCCCCGGTTCGAAAAGCGGTTTAAACAATTATTGCACGAGAATACTATTAACCAGATTGCCTTATTCCAGGCCAAATTAAAACAGGAACAGGACACCATCAAAAGCCGGATTGAGCAAATCAACAGTTCTTTGAGCGCCATTGACTATAACGAAGGCCGCTATATCCGTCTGGAATATGACGAAACCTATGATAGCGATATCAAGGATTTCCGGGTGCAGCTCAAAGCCTGCACGGAAGGAGCCTTGACCGGCTCTGATGACGAACAATACGCAGAGACAAAGTTTTTGCAGGTAAAAGCCATCATTGAGCGTTTCCGGGGCAGGTCCGGCGAGACGGAAAGCGATGCGCGCTGGACTAAAAAGGTTATTGACGTGCGCAATTGGTTTTTATTCGCTGCTTCGGAAAGGTGGCGCGAAACCGGTGAAGAATATGAGCACTATACGGATTCAGGCGGGAAATCGGGCGGCCAGAAGGAAAAACTGGCCTATACGATTCTCGCGGCCAGCCTGGTCTATCATTTTGGGTTGGAAGGGCAGGACGCCCGGCCCCAATCCTTCCGTTTTGTCGTCATCGACGAGGCTTTTTTAAAAAGCTCGGATGAGTCGGCGCGGTTCGGGCTGGAGCTGTTTAAAAAGCTGGATTTGCAACTGCTGATTGTTACGCCGCTGCTTAAAATACCGACTATCGCGCAATTCATCGCTCATGTGGGCTTTGTGCACCACGATGATGTCAGGCATCAGTCCATGCTGCGTAATATCTCGATTGAGGAGTACGAGCGGGAGCGGAAGGCCCGGGAGGTAGCGCGCTATGTGCACCAGGTGGTCTGATCCGCAATGGATCCGGGAGGAATTAAGGCGGAAGTGGGATTCCGGCAGGATTCTGCAGGCGCTGCTCACAGAGGATGATTTATTTCCGCTCCGTTTGCCGCTGAAACGACCGAAAAGTAACGAGGTCAACGAAAATTTTGCTGAAATTTCCCATTGGATTAAGCGGCTCAGGGATCATAGCAGACAAGGGATTGGCTTTGGCTATGAACTGATCGAAAGGGAAATGGTGCATCGCCAGTCCGGCCGGAATCTTTTGCCGACCCATGCCATTGTTCCGACAGTCCAGGATGCCTTGCGCTTGCTGAAAAAGGAACGGGAAGCAAATAAATTTCTGGAGCTTGCCGGGGGCATGACGGCCCACTGGCCCGCGTTACAGGAATGGGCTGGTCGATACCCTCATAAAGTGTTGGCCGCCGGTGACGACTGGACCGGCATACTGGCCGTCATGAAGTGGTTTTCACTGAATCCCCGTTGCGGGTTATACCTGCGGCAACTGGATATTCCCGGGATTGACACTAAGTTTATTGAACGGCGAAAGGGAATTTTAACAGAACTATTAAATATCATTTTGCCGGAGAGGGCGATTGATCATAATGTCTCATCCTTCGAACAGCAATTCGGCTTGCGGATCAAACCTGTACAGGTGAGAATGCGGTTGCTGGATCAGGCGCAATATATTCAGGGGCTTTCCGATCTGACAATTCCGGTGGAGCAGCTAAAGGATTGGAGCCCTGCGGCAGACAGAGTTTTTATTACTGAGAATGAAATCAACGGGTTATGCTTCCCTGATACCGAAAACAGTCTGGTGATCTTTGGATTAGGCTACGGTGTGGATATTCTAAAAGCAATCGCCTGGCTAAAAGAGAAAGAAATTTATTATTGGGGCGATCTCGATACCCATGGGTTTGCCATACTGGATCAAGTCCGAAGCTTCCTGCCGCAAACACGTTCGCTGCTCATGGAGGAAAGCATCCTGCTTCAGCACCGTGCTCTCTGGAGCGTGGAAGATAAACCTTTTCTGGGACAACTAACCAGGTTAAGTCCGGAAGAACAGCGGCTGCTCTGTTCACTGCAAAACAATACGTGGGGCAAGGGTGTCCGGTTGGAGCAAGAGCGGGTTTCTTTTCAACAAGTGAAGCAGTGTCTTAGAGAAAAATTAATTCCAAAGGGCAGTTTTGCCCAGTCTGACGTCCCCGGGTATCCGGTATAGTATCTCCGGAACGCGGGATACTACTTCCATAAGTAATGCATCGCTTGGTGGTCAGGCCCCCGTTTCACGGGGGTTCAGAGCATCAGCGACCGGGAAGGAGTGTCTGCTGCTGGAAACAGTCTATGATCTACTCAGCATCGCCGGACGGATTTTTACGATTTTCCCACTGTTACTGTTTGTGGCCATGTTTATGGGACGGCGCCTGGTCGGCGAGCTGCCGGTTTTTGATTTTTTGATTATTCTTGCCTTAGGCTCTTTGGTAGGCGCAGACATTGCCGAGCCTGACATCAACCATTGGTATGTGGCGTTCGCCATTGTGGTTGTCGGTATTCTGCAAAGAATTGTCGCCGGGCTTACACTGCAAAGCCAGAGATTCAAAAAGCTCATCACCTTTGCGCCGGTCATTGTAATTAAGGACGGCGTCTTTCTGGAAAAGAACCTCCGGAAAATCAACTATTCCCTGGAAAATATTCTGGAGTTTTTAAGGGGCGAAGGAATTTTTAATATTTCTGACGTGGACATTGCAATCATTGAAGCCAACGGCCGCCTTTCCGTCTACAAAAAACCGCAAAAAAATCCTGCCACTCTGGAGGAACTGGGAGTCGCACCGCTTGGCGCCGGAATTGCCCACCCGGTAATTATTGAGGGAAAGATTATCCGCCAGACCCTAAACGATCTCCATCTGACAGAAGAATGGCTTGCTGCTCAGCTCAACGCCCGGGGCATCTCCACTGCCCAAGCAATCTTTTTTAGTTCCGTAGACGGCAATAACCAAATTCACATATCGCCTTACAATCGTAGCTAAATAGAGCGCGCGTGACAAGGAAAGGACCGTTGTCTCGCTCAATATCAGAGAAGCAAAATATACGTCCCTGTGCTTCTTTCATAATATCCTACTGATTGACCGTTAGCAGGTTCTGGAAGCTTCCTGGTTAAAACAGTAAAAAGGAGTAGAGCGAAGCGCTCTGCTCCTTTTTACTTAATTCATTCAAAAAAAGAGGGGCTGTTTTGCGTTTTTTATCCCTTTGCGGCGGAAGAATCAGAACCCTTGCTGCCGCATTTTTGAGAGAGCGTTTCGACCACAACAAACAGAACCGGGATTAAGAATATGCCCAGTACGGTCGCGGTAAACATTCCGCCCACGACGGCTGTACCCATAGAATTCCTGGCGCCGGCGCCAGCCCCTGTCGCCACCGCTAATGGGATGCAGCCGATAATAAAGGCCAGTGAAGTCATTAGAATTGGTCGCAGGCGAGTTTGGGCCGCCTCAATAGCCGCTTTAACCGGGTTCATGCCTTTGTCGACCCGGACTTTGGCAAACTCAACAATCAGGATCGCATTTTTTGCCGCCAGCCCGATCAGCATTATCAAGCCAATCTGCATGTATACACTGTTTTCCAAATTGCCCACATACTGAAACAGGAAGGCGCCAAAGACCCCGGTTGGCACCGAAAGCAGCACGGCAAAGGGCACGCTCCAGCTCTCATACAGAGCAGCCAGACATAAAAAGACAAAAACGATAGCCATACCAAACACAACCAGGGCGCGGGAACCGGAGAGCTTTTCCTCCCGGCTTTGCCCGGACCATTCATAGGTATAGCCATTGGTTAAGGTTTGCTCCGCCACCGTTTCCAGGGCCGTCATGGCCTGGCCGGAGCTGTACCCTGCCGCCTGGGTGCCGCTGATTTGAACCGCTTTTACCCCATTAAACCGGGTGATGACTGTTGGCGCATTCAGTTTTTTCGGCTTGAGGAGGGTATTGAGCGGCACCATTGTATCGTTGGAGCTTTTTACATAAAGATAGCGTGTTGCCTCCACATCACTGCGGAATGACGGCTCGGCCTGGACGGTAACCTTATAGGCCCGGCCAAATTTATTAAAATCATTGACCTGGGCGCCGCCCAGAAATACCTGCAAGGCCGTAAACACATCATCAACTGCCACCCCCAGCTGTTCCGCCTTTTCCCGGTCGACCTCAAATTCATAGCTGGGCGTATTGGCTTTAAAAGTAGAGGTAATCGAACCGATCTCCGGCCGTTCTTGGGCCGCCGCCACGAATGCCTGGGCTATGCTGTCAAGCTCGGCTAAAGAACCGCCGCTCCGGTCCTCCAGCATCAAAGTAAAACCGCCGACCATTCCCAGCCCCGGCAAACCGGAGGGAGCAAAGGCAACGACCGAGCCTTCCGGAAACTGGGCTCCGCTCAGCAGGGTCCGGCTTATTTCGGCTTTTACCTGTAATTCAGGTGTTTGCCGCTCGTCCCAGGGAACCAGGGAAATAAACATCGCTCCGGCATTGGTCTTAGTGCCGCCCCCCAATATATCCATGCCTGATAACGACATGATGTTAAGAACCCCCGGCTGGCTACTTACCTGCCCGGTAAATTGCCGCATTACCTCAATCGTCCGGTTCAGGCTGGACGCTTCCGGCAATGTGACGGACGTTATATAGAAGCCTTGATCCTCATCAGGCACAAAGGAAGACGGCACCACCTTATACAACCCGCCGGTCAGGATGAGTAAGACGGCCAGCAGCACCAGGCACAGGCGGGCTTTAGGAATAAGCCGGTCAAGCCCATGCCCATACCGGGCAATGCCGCGTTCAAACCAATGATTGAAAGCCCGGAAAAATCCGGCCAATGTCCCACTGTGGGCCTGGGGCGCATGGGGCTTGAGCAGCAGCACGCACAGGGCCGGTGTCAATGACAAGGCAACAACGGCCGACAAGGCCATCGACACCACAATGGTTAACGCAAATTGCTTGTATAAAATCCCTGTGGTGCCGCCGAAAAAAGCCACCGGAATAAAGACTGACGCCAATACGAACGCAATCGCGACCACCGGACCCGATACCTCGCTCATGGCCCGTCTGGTGGCGTCCAGCGGGGACAGCCCGGAATAGCGCATATGATATTCGACAGCCTCAATGACAACAATCGCATCATCCACAACCAGCCCGATAGCCAGTACCATCGCAAACAAAGTCAGCGTATTAATGGTAAAGCCCAGTACGCTAAAGGCGGCAAAGGTACCCAGCAGGGATACCGGAATGGTCAGCAGGGGAATCAGCGTGGCCCGCCAGCTCTGCAGGAAAATAAACACCACAATCAAAACCAGCAGCAGAGCCTCGGCAAAGGTCTTAACCACCTCCTGCATGGATTCGCGCACAAACTCGGTATTGTCAACAACAATTTTGTATTCCATGTCGCCGGGAAAATTCTTCGCGGCCTGGGCCAGCGCCGTTTTTACCTTGCCGATGGTCTCCAGTGCATTGGCGTCACTGGTCAGCTTAACAGCAAACCCGGCCGCCACCTTACCGTTCATTAAACTGTTAAAATCATATTCTTTGCTGCCCAGCTCCACCCGGGCAATATCCTTAAGACGGACGAAGGAAGCGTCTGACTGGGAACGAACAATAATATTTTCAAACTCTTTCTCGTCCGTGAGGCGGCCTTTGACCTTGGCCGTATACTGGAACTGCTGTGCAGACGGCGTCGGCATTTTACCAAAAGCGCCGGCTGCGGCCTGCACATTTTGCGCTTCAATCGCGGTCGTCACTTCACCGGCTGAAATCCCCAACTGCGCCATTTTTTCCGGCTGCAGCCATATTCGCATGCTGTAGTCCGAGCCAAAGGCCGATACTTCACCGACACCCTTGACCCGTTTGATATCATCAATCAGATAAATACTACCATAGTTTTTTAAAAAATTGGAATCATAACTGTCTGTCGGCGACCAGAGCGTAAAAATCAGTGACATATCCTGCGAGGCTTTACGGGTCGTAACCCCGGCGGTCTGCACCGCACCGGGCAAAGAGGCGGTGGCTTGCGCTACACGGTTCTGGGCTTGTACCGCCGCCGTATCCGAGTCTTTTTCGGTCTCAAATTGAATGCTCAGTGAATAAGAGCCGGAGTCGGTACTGGTGGAAGACATATATACCATGTCCTCAACACCGTTGATTTGTTCTTCAATGACCTGGGCCACGGTTTGATCGACAACGTCGGCATTTGCCCCCTGATAGGAGGTACTGACTGAGATTGTCGGCGGAGAAATCTGCGGGTATTGCGCTACCGGCAGGGTAAAGGCGGCAGTTGTGCCCAATAAGGTAATAATGATCGACAACACGATGGCGAAGATCGGGCGCTTGATAAAAAAGTCAGCCATATACCAACGCCCCCTATTGCCGGGCCGGAGTTTGTGCATCCGGCTCTATCATTGTGACCTGCAGTGCATTGCCCTGCCTTACCTTGTCGATCCCCTCCACAACAATCCGGTCTGTGCTGCTAAGGCCTTCCTCCACCAGCCACATATCGCCGATCCTGTCGCCCAGCTTCACTTGCCGGCTTTCGGCTTTGTTATCGTCGGTTACGACAATGACAAAGGCATTATCCAGCACTTCCTTGACCGCTTTCTGCGGGATCAGCAACGCCCCCTGCCGCACAGCTTCCTGCGCGACCACCCGGGCGAACATCCCTGGCAGCAAGTAGTTTTGTGGGTTGTCAAAGCTGGCTTTGATGGTAATCGTGCCTGTCGTACTGTCAATCCCCCGGTCGATTTGCTCCATCCGGCCAATGAGTGGATACTCCGTTCCATCGCTTAAGACCAACTGCAGATGCTCCTTAAAGTTGGCCGGCAGGGAACCATTGCCGTTGCGGAGATAGCTCAGGTATTCGGTTTCGCTCATGCTGAACTGCACCCAAACCGGGTTGATGGAAGAAACAGTAGCCATTATTGTTGAACCGGCAGCTACATAATATCCGAGGCTTACATCATTTACATCAATGCGGCCGTCAACCGGTGAAACAATCAAGGTATCCTGCTCATCCTGGATGGCCTGCTGCAAGGCGGCCCGGCTGACCTCCACCGTGGCCGCTTCTTCTTCAGCCTGAGCCACATAGGCATCAACCGTTTGCTGGGCAACCCCGTTTAACGCGCCCAGCTTCTGATAGCGCACTACGTCTTTTTGCGTATTATTAAGGGTTGCCTGCGATTTTAGCAACGCGGCCCGGGCCGAATGAATGGTTGATAGGTATTGCTTATTATCGATCCGGAACAAGGGCTGCCCCTTATAGACCGTATCGCCGCCGTTCACCATCTTTTCCACAACATTCCCGGCTACCTTTGACATAATTTTTACTTCACTCTTGGCTTTAACCTGGCCCACAAACTCCCGGCTGACAGGGGTATCCCGCGTTACCACCTGCATCGCCTTTACCACGACCGCCGGTGAGACTGTGCTCACCTGCGGTCCGGACAATATGCCGCTGCGCGCCACGGCTAGGCTAAGCAGCACAGCGGCCGCCAGCAAGCCAAAGTATAATTTCTTTGAATCCCTGATACGCAATAGTCTTCCTCCCATCTTCCTGTTATTGCACCGGCAAGCCCATGGCCTGTTCCAGCTTAACTTTGTTCAGATTATAATCATACAAGGCCTGGATGTAATCCTTTTGCGCCGAGTCCAGCGACAACACGGCATCGCGCAGATCCAGGTTGGTGCCAACCCCGGCCTCATAGCGGGCTTTCTGGATCATTAGACTTTCGGCGGCATAATTGACAGATACCTTATTAGAATCAATCCGCTTTTCGGCTTCCTGCATGCTCAGATAATACTCGCGTACATTCAGCAGGATCGTATCCCGCTGCTGCTCGGCCTTATCCAGCACCATAGCCGCATTATGCCGGGCTTGGTTGACGTTAGCACTGGTTAAACCGGTATCAAACAGATTGAGCGATGTGGTTAACTTCACTAACCAGTTGCTGTTTTTCGCGCCGATAAAATGGCTGTCATACCAGCCTTGTTCGGCCGTCAGATTAACTGTCGGGCGCCAGTCGCTTTTGGCAATATCCACAGCATAATTGGCACTGGCGATTTGGGCCTCATATTGCTCCAATTCGGGCCGGTGCTCGATAGCATACTGCAGGCATTCCGCCAGCGTCCGGGGATATTTTTCGTATGCAAACTCATCTTTTAGCGTAACCTCGGCCGCATGGGGCAACCCGATCGCATTGTTCAGGGCGGCTGCAGCATTGGTATAATTATTTTGGGCTTTTACCAGATTATCCTGAGCACCGGCCAGATCCACCTGGCTTGACAACACATCGGTCTTCGCTACCAGGCCCAGGTCGTATTTATTTTTAACCAGCTGCAGGTGTTCTTCATAGTTCCTGACTGTCTCCTGATTCACCCGCACTTCATTGCGGTATTCCAGCACGGCAAGGTAATTCGACACCACAGTCAGCTTCAGCTGTTGCTTGGCTGCTTCCACCTCCAGGTCCGCCACCGTATGTTCAAGCGCCGCCTGTTTTATTTGCTTCTCCAGCTTCCCGCCCGAATACAGCGGCAAGGTGAGAACAAGCTGGTTTGTAAAATCTGACGTATATTCATATGTAGAGGTTCCGGTCGCCGCCGGCGGCGTGTTGTAGCGCTGGTCGGTGTGGGTAAAATCGAGGGAAAATCTTTTGCTGCTCCGTGCCGCTTGCATGGCCCAATACGCTTTTTCCCTGGCCGATTGTGCATATTTGAGCTCATGGTTATTCTGTAAGGCCAGAGCGATACTGTCTGCTACCGATAACTCCACCGCCGCAGCTAATACCGGCTGAGCTAAGGTCATAAGCATGGTGACAGGGATAATGGCCAGAAAATAGCGCAGGCATTTCTTCATACAAAAACCTCCTGAAAAATTTATTCTGCTTGTGAATACTAGGGATTGCCGGCAGAGCCAGCGAAGTGTGGCCTGCGAGCTTGGCTTGCAACAGTACTCATGATATAGTATAAATATTAATATACTATTAACAGTTAATTATATTTAACATATATGTATAGTAAATTTTTATTTACTATACATATATGTTAAGGTATGTACGATAGACTGTCAATAACAACTAAGGAGTGCTTGCTTTGGATCGCGTAAAAACCGCTGAAATGCTGTTTCATTTAATTCCGCTCCTTGATAAGGAGTTTGTGCGGCCGGTTGAACAACAATTTAAAACAATTCTTAGTTCGACCCAGGTTCATGTCCTGGCAATTCTGAGAGAGAAAAAAGCCACAATGACAGAACTCTCCCAGGCAATGCTTATGTCCAAGCAGCAGATGACACCGATTATTGATAAATTGGTCGCAGAAGGCTTTGTCCAGCGAGAATACGATAACATCGACAGGAGAATTATCCGCATAAGCATGACCCCATCCGGCTTGAGCATGTGCGAGAACGTCAAAGAAAAAACACTACTGCTGTTAGCGAAGAAAATTGAGTGTTTAGAGGACCAGGATGTGCTGCGGCTCAATCAGGCGATTGGTGAATTACAGCAAATCATAACTAAAATGACTTACTGATACGCCGCTGGTAATAAAGACAAGGCAAGAGGCCAGTGGTATACACCACTGGCCTCTTGCCTTATCCCTTACCGTTGCCTCCGTAAAGCCAGCGGTCTAGCCGGACTCACTACACTGATTTTCTGATATCCTCTATGATTTCCAGTATTTCCTGTTCATTGTTCTTCGGGGCAAATAGCGCTCCCCAACCATAATTTCTTTGAAAGAGACCGTCATAGGCACTGTCATGAAAAGATTTGAGATAATGTTTAATCTGGCGCTCCGCTAAAATTGACGCCAGGATTTGGGCTTCAAATTCGTCCTCTATTGTTGCTATCCTGATATATTCCATCAAGGCACCTCGCAATACTGCTTTTTCTGCTCTTAGATGCATTATATTATATTTTGGCTAATTTTATTAGGCCTGGCGCGTAAATTCTGTATTTTCGGGACAGGAGGGCAGGTTCCTTGTTCCAGTGTATCCAGAAATTTATCCTTCGCACAGCCTGTTATCTGTCCTGGTGCATCGAGGGACTAGTAACTCATTTTCTTTTTTCTTTGCGCTTGGCTGCCTCTTTTACGGACCAATATCGGACCGTTTTGGTCGTAAGACAGTAATCCTTTCAGGATTATCTATCTTGGTATAAGGAGGAACAGAAAATTGGATTTTAAAAAGGCTAGTGCCTATATCGAAAGTTTATATAAAAAAACAATTAACACAGAAACGGTATAGTTTTACAAATGAGTAGCCTAAGTTTTAAAGCCAGGGTACTCTTTTTTGTTTCTTGCTATTTATAGCGCCGCTTTCGCACGGTTTGACGGAGTTGCCGACAACAATCAAAAAGCATGTTGTATCACTAACCCCGTCCCCCTGACACCCGAAATCAAAGAAAGAATAGGTGTTTGTTGGCATCGAACAAAGGGTGTTAGCATTTTTTGCCGAATAAAGTATTATCAGTTTGTGCGTTATGGGGTGAAGGTTTTGGCAAAATGGTGGATGGTGCGGGCCGGGGATAATAACGAGTTGCTTCCTATTTGGCAGTCAAAGGATATAATATCAATTGGCTGGCAAGCATTAGGTGATGCCCGAAAATATTCTTCAAGAGAAGCATTAATTCAAAGAGCAAATCAAATATATAGCGAAGAAAAACCTGGAACACGTATCCAGTGGGCTAGCCAAGTTTGGAAGTTTAGTAATGAAATTACAATCAATGACCGGATTATTACTTATGAGAAAGACTCAAGAGAGTATTTAATAGGTACAGCTACTGGTGAATACGAATATAACCCTTCTGTACATGCTTATTATCCTAATATTATTCAGGTGAAATGGGATAAAAAAAGATTGTCCCGCGACATACTTTCTCAAGGCGCAAAGAACTCTCTAGGCGCCATTTCCACTGTGTTTAGAGTTGACGACTGGGGAAGTGAGTTTGAGACTCTACTGGAAGGGAAAGTTGTTAATGTTAAGTCAGACCCAGATGATAATGACCCGGAATTTAATAATGAAGACTTTGTCCAGCAAGCTAAATCAATGGTTGAAGATGCTATCGACCGCTTAGACCCATGGCAAATGCAAGACTTAGTAGCGGGAATTCTGCAAGCTATGGGGTATCAGGTGCGCGTGAGCCCAAAAGGACCTGATGGTGGTGTTGATATCTTAGCTCATAAGGATGCTTTTGGTTTCGAGCAACCTATTATTAAAGTGCAAGTAAAGCATAGAAATGATAAGAGTTCGGCACCAGAAATACAACAATTATTAGGCGCTAACCCAATGGGCGGAAGTTGCATTTTTGTAGCAACAGGTGGGTTTAAGACTACTGCAGTAAAGGTTGCTCAGCAAAATGATGTTAAGTTACTTGATTTAACTGGACTAGCGGACTTAGTGACTAACTGGTATGAGAGTCTCCCGTCAGAGACTAAGGCACTGATCCCAATGAAGAAAATATATATTCCTTTTAGGTAAGTGAGTTAGCTAGGTTAGGCGGAAGAATCAAGTGTAAATTACTATTTGTACAGTCTAACGCTGGGTGTTTAGAAGGCGTCCCATGTTTGACTCAATAAACCGTCCCTGCGATTTTCTTGGGACGATGTTACCACGAGTAAAGTTGGTTCTGTTTGTTTTGGATTATGACGTAAGTTGACAAATAGAACCGTTCTTGTAGTCATTAACTTCGTGGACGAGTAAGGCCGGTACAAATACCGTCGTTAATTCCCATGTTGTAGAGGGAACCGTAGAGGTGAGTAGATGAATCAAATAATTGAAATATATCTTAAAACTGTAAATTTATTAAAGGATATTTCTCTTGTTTATAAAACTTCTCTTTGCATTATTTTTCTTTTTCTTTTATTGCCGGATGTCCCAGATATAATTCGTGATAAAATGCTTGCTGTTATAAAGGATAATTATATGCAATATTTGGAATATTTGAAGGAATTTACTATGCCTTTAATTAGATGGCTTATAGAAATTAATTATACATTAATATGTCTTATGGTAATCCTATGGTTTATACAGCAAATCTTCTTTCAATTCAGAATCACGGATATAATTAATTATTCATTTAAGATATTATTTCCGGCATCGTTAATTATTTCTTGTGCTATACTGGTTGGTCCGATTATTTATATTAGCATTATAAATGGTTTAAGTTTTCCTCAAAAAATTTATGATATAGGGGTGTTTTATAATACAACTGCATCCTGGCATAATTTAATAATAGCCTGTACACCATTTGTTTTTGCAAGTTATGGTTTCGTAATGCTGCTCTATGATGAGAGCCAAAAGGAATATATTGAGTGGAAAAATAAACTTCGCTAGAAGGAATGAAAGGGGACTCGGAGATTTAGTGGAATTCTTATGCAACCTTAAGGAGCGCGGGTTTACAAGAACTCGTCTATTTGTCGGCGATAAGTGCCTTAGTTTCGTTGATGCCATCGCCCAGATATACACGGATATTGAACACAAGGGGACGGTTCTGATGTGTTGACAAAACACCCTCATCCATGATAGCCTGGATGAGGGTGTTAATTTATGGCAAGAATAGCAAGAAAAAAGAGCAAAAGTGGGACTTATCATATAATGCTGCGAGGCATCAACAAGCAACGAATATTTGAAGAAGAAGAGGATTACGAAAAGTATTTGCAAGTGCTGGAATTGTGCCAGGGAAAAAGCGAATTTAAACTTATGGCATATTGTCTAATGGGAAATCACCTGCATTTGCTAATTGAAGAAGACAAAGAAGGCCTGGAGCAAATCTTCAAGAGAATCGGGGTTCGCTATGTATATTGGTATAATAACAAATATAATCGTACAGGCCATTTATTTCAGGACAGATTTAAAAGTGAGCCAGTAGACGATGACAGTTATTTTTTGACAGTACTGCGATACATACATCAAAATCCTGTGAAAGCAAACCTGTGTGAGCAAGCACAACAATACAAATGGAGCAGCTACCGGGACTATTTATATGATACTGGTATCACCTATACAGAGTTTGGGTTATCGCTATTTCATGAGAACAGCGATAAAGCTAAAGCGCTCTTTGCAAGCTATATGCAGGAGGAAGAAACGGCAAACTGCCTTCACTTTGAATGGGAGAGCAAAAGGATTACAGACAAAGAAGCGCAAGATATCTTGAAAGAAGTATGCGGGGTTCATAGTGTAACTGAATTTCAGGCTATGGATAAAATAAAAAGAGATAGAAATATAGCATTGCTTAAGAGGAACGGACTATCAATACGCCAAATTTCAAGGCTTACCGGTATTAGTTTTGCTATTGTCCGCAAGGTATAAAGCACAAGAGAACCGTCCCGTGCGCCAAGAAGCGCCCGGAGTAAAGCGGGAGGGAATCCCGTCTGGGAAGGCCTAGCCAGTCACCCAGTA
>NZ_BMBX01000011.1:0-146338 GCF_014634905.1 Sporomusa sp. GT1
CCAGTGGGACCGGTCGCACCGTCAGCGCCAGTAGCCCCAGTCGGTCCGGTTGCTCCGTCGGCTCCAGTGGGACCAGTGGGACCGGTCGCACCGTCAGCGCCAGTAGCCCCAGTCGGTCCGGTTGCTCCGTCGGCTCCAGTGGGACCAGTCGGACCGGTTACTCCATCAGCGCCAGTAGCCCCAGTCGGTCCGGTTTCACCGTCAGCACCTGTCAGGCCGGTTACTCCCGTTGCTCCTGTAGCGCCTGTCGGGCCAGTTGGTCCTGTTGCTCCCGCGGGGCCGGTGGGACCTGTCGACAAGTTGGAACCCAAACAGTTGTTAATTATAACCGTAGGTTCACAACAGCATTCTTTCTCGTGAGGATAATGGCAGCATTCCTTTTGGGGAGGCTTGTGGCAGTACTCTTCTTCATGTTGACCGCAACTACCATGTGGCAAGGGACCTGGCGTTTCAAATTGCACGCAATGGTGATGGTGGTGCTGATAAACTTTTCTTACCATTCGATGGCTGAGATCTTCTGCTTTATCTCTATGATACTTTCTGTCCATACGCTAACCTCCAATATAGGTACTACATACAAAAAATCACTTTATGCCATTATATGCGGTATTACATAAATATGCTTTGGTAGTGAACGATAAAAACAAAAAGGGGGTGTCGTAAAACGCTTTATGAAAAAGCGTAAAGCGACCCCTCTTTTTTGTGGTGTCCCCATCTTTCCAGTCCTGCAAAACCGCTTGCTTATACCGTGTAATTTTAGCAAGCTCTTTTTCTTTCTGCTCTAAGGCACTTTGCAATTTTGCAGATTGGCTTTTGATAAAAGGAGCTTTATTGATAAAGGAAATTGTATTAGAGTAATGAACGGCCATATATACCTGTTGTTGAACCGCATAGAGTATAGTCGCCTCCAGTCGGTTATGCTTGATAGCGTGCTTTGTACAAGCTGTTTTTGACTGGTCTTTATAGGTACGGCAGAAATAGTACACTGTACTCTTGACTTTTTGCAAACCCCGAAGCGGTAATATCATCGATTCGGGGTTTAATAACTGTTCAACATCTTAAAAGAAAGCTGCTGTTATCTTGCTTTGGGTCCGTCAAGTAAAATAAGCACTTTGTTGGAATCCAACCGTTCCAATACACGGTAGCCTTGCGAGCTGGCAGTGGCGATTCCCTCAGCGTTGGGCCTACAGAATCCGTTGGGCCTACAGGTGCCGTCGTCACGGACACGCAGCTTGCCCATCATGCCGATCGCAGCCCATTCGCTTCGCGCTGTACGAGGCGTGTAGCCCAGGCTTGGATTGTAAGCGGGATTCAGCTTTGGTTGTTTTACTCGTACAGTCTTGGTTTGTACCTGCTTTTGGTGAGTTGCAGGGTCGACGACGATGAACTCTCTCTGCTCATCGACCCATTCGTAGATGACTTCGCCCCATTCGTCCTTCAAATATATGCCCTGCCAGACCATGCTCTGGGAATCCCCCGACATAGACGGCGTGGAAGAGACTGCCCCCAGGATATATTGATCTGCTGCGGTCGCCTTGCGGATATATTTGCCATCCAGCGTGACAAAGTAACCCCTGCGGTCCTCATTTTGGGGGTTACCGTCCTGCCATTCAAACATCTCCGCATAGTCTGCACCACTGACATAAATGCCGGAAGCGCTGTGGACATCACCATTAAACTGCACGCGGAAAGCGTTGCTTCTGGCCAAAATCGTACCGTTGCCGATGATAAAGGCGTCGTCCATCTCATCAGAACTGTGTGGAGTCCCCGATGCGATGTTATTTCTACCGATTGCTGTCTGGTCTAGACCTTGTGCGATCGTTTCATCTCCCCCGGCATGTGAATTAATTCCGCTGGCTAATGTTCTGCTTCCCTCGGCATGGGCAGCGAATTCGCTGGCTATTGTGAGGAATCCCTCGGCATGGGAGACAACACCGGTAGCGGTAGTTGAGAAGCCTTCAGCATGGGAGACATCGCCTTCTGCCGTACTTTCGGCGCCTTCCACATGCGAGCAAGTCCCGGAAGCAGTAGTCAAGCAGCCTTCTGCATGAGAGCCGTCGCCTTCCGCCGTGGTTTCGCTGCCTTCTGCGTGCGAGTTGTCTCCGGCGGCAGTTGTAGAGAATCCCTCGGCATGGGATACAGTCCCAGAAGCGGTAGTAAGACTTCCTTCGGCGTGAGAGCCATCGCCTGACGCCAATGTTTCGCTTCCCTCGGCATGAGAGACGAGGCCTGATGCCAATGTTTCACTGCCCTCCGCATGAGAGGCAAACTCGGAGGCCTCAGTTAAGATGCCTTCGGCATGAGAGCCTTCACCTCCTGCCGTGCTTTCTCTACCTTCCGCATGAGAATTGTCTCCTGATGCTATCGTATTGTAGCCTTCCGCCACAGCATTTGCTCCGCTGGCTATAGTACACTCTCCTTGAGAAAATGCAGCAGTACCGCTGGCAATGGTTCCTATCCCGATAGCAAGCGAAGAATTCCCACTGGCAACTGTGTTTGTGTTTAAGGCGACAGCATCAGTCCCCAGAGCGGAACCCGCTGTGCCATCGCATCCACCACCTGTGTGGATTCCCTTCACCGATCCATTGGCCTCTCCATCAACTAAGTTGAGCAGATTGCTTGGACCGGTTGCTCCTGTTGGACCCGTCTCGCCAGTAGTCCCCGGCTCACCAGTAGCTCCAGTCTCGCCAGTTGGTCCAGTTGCGCCATCAGCCCCGGTGGGCCCAGTCGAACCAGTTGTACCGTCAGCTCCGGTTGCACCAGTTGGTCCAGTTGCGCCATCAGCCCCGGTGGGCCCAGTCGGACCAGTTGCACCGTCAGCTCCGGTTGCACCAGTTGGTCCAGTTGCGCCGTCGGCCCCGGTGGGCCCAGTCGGACCAGTTGCACCGTCAGCTCCGGTTGCACCAGTTGGTCCAGTTGCACCGTCAGTTCCGGTGGGCCCAGTCGGACCGGTTGCACCGTCAGCTCCGGTTGCACCAGTTGGTCCAGTTGCGCCGTCGGCCCCAGTGAGCCCGGTGGGCCCAGTCGGACCGGTTGCACCGTCAGCTCCGGTTGCACCTGTTGCCCCAGTATCTCCGGTGGCTCCCGTAGCACCTGTTGGACCGGTAGGAGTAATATCTTCAATTGTCACAATTGCAGAGCCTTCAGTCACAGTAATATCCAGTGTCGTGGATTGGAAGATTAAATTCTCGCCAAACCCTACAGTGGCTATCCCTACAGGGCCAATTACGTTAAAGAGAGTTTCTCCTGTATCAAAGATTCCTGTAGGTCCAGTCGGACCGGTTACTCCGTCAGCGCCAGTGGGACCAGTCGGCCCGGTCGCACCGTCGGCTCCGGTGGGCCCAGTCGGACCGGTTGCTCCGTCAGCACCTGTAGCACCAGGCGGGCCAGTTGGTCCTGTTGCTCCCGTGGGGCCGGTAGGACCTGTCGACAAGTTGGAACCCAAACAGTTGTTAATTATAACCGTAGGTTCGCAACAGCATTCTTTCTCGTGGGGATAATGGCCACATTCCTTTTGGGGAGGCATGTGGCAGTACTCTTCTTCATGTTGACCGCAGCTACCATGTGGCAAGAGACCTGGCGTTTCAAATTGCACGCAATGGTGATGGTGGTGCTGATAAACTTTTCTTACCATTCGGTGGCTGAGATCTTCTGCTTTATCTCTATGATACTTTCTGTCCATACGCTAACCTCCAATATAATACTACATACAAAAAAAACACTGTATGCCATTATATGCGGTCTGACCTTACCGCGATTTTATGGACACACGGAACGTGTGATAAAATAAATCATGGAGGTGTTCTAAATGAAGATGTTTGATAAAGAAAAGATGATGGCGGTTAATCGCATAAAAGAAAGCGGTAAGCCTGTTGCAAAAGTGGCACGGGAGCTCGATATAAGCCCTAATACACTCCACGGGTGGATGAACAAATTTGGTAAGCACGGCGATAAAGCATTTTCTGGTAGCGGGCACTTACACGAAACTGATGATGAAGTATGCAGACTGCGCAGGGAAATAGGGAAATCATGAATTTGAAAGAGGAAAACGCTATCCTAAAAAAAGGCGGCAGCTTACTTCGCGAAAAACCAGAAATAGAGCATTTTCGATTTATGGAGACGCACCGATCCCAATTTCCGGTTGCGAAGATGGCGGAAGTCCTTACTGTTTCAAGGAGCGGGTTATAAGCGTTACCCGGGGGAAAAGGAAAATACCGCCTTTAGGCGGTATATCGTCATTTTTCTCTATTTTCCTTCGGTAACTGAGGTTTATTGATCGAATTTACTTCTTTGGCACTTTCCTTGTTGGAAACATATTTAGGATCACCAAGGGTAACGCGGGGAGAATTTCCGGTTTGCTTGCTTTGATATAGATCGCTCATATTGCACCTCTTTGGAGTAATGGTTGATATTAGCGTTTCCCTGGATAAGGCAAGCCATACTCTCAGTAATAATTGATTGGGAGAGTAGGCGATGAGAAGCGTTTTCAAAGCAAATGAGAACGAAGTTAGAATAAGATGCGGTTATTCATCGGGATTGTCATCACGGAGTGACTTCGCCGCTGCTGGTTGTAATTTTGTTCTGTAGATGTTTTTTTCAGACCTAACCAATATTCCCTCTTGCCACATTTGATAACCGTATATTAATACACCATCAAGCGTAGTAATTACAGCGTTTACAAAAGGGGTAATGCCTATTTCCTGAAACAGTCCTCTACTGCCAAGAAAATAAACATGAAATAAATAGATAAATCCAAAATTTAGTATTATATCGATTGCCAGATAGAACCAGAATCTACCATAGGCAAAGTGGAATAGCCATATAGTAGTCACAATATTTAATCCAAAAATAACATACGAATGTGTTCTTAGTGGCAAAGCGACTTCTGCATAAGTAAACCAACCTAGATTTTCTCCTGCCTCTACAACCAGTATACTTGTAAGTGCAGAGAATAGAGCGACAGGCATAAAATATTTGATATTTTCTTTAGGTATGAAGAATAGTGTTAACCAAGGAACGATCAGCATTGACCATAATATAGCTTGATTACTCATCGGGCTCACTCCTTATTTAATGTATTGCTTAGTATCTGTCTTTTCAGATTTTTAATGCCCGCATAACTATATTTGAGTAAAGACAAAGGCCGGATGCTGCCAGCATCCGGTCAAAATCTTAAGGGACAAGGGGAAAGGTTTATTTCTCATATCTAAAGTAAGAAATTATCGTTTTACTTTATAGTAAACCCGTTGTATAGTACAATAGGTAAATGACAAGGTACAGGTGACAGGGGGTCATTGTATGCAATATGGATATTCCGGCAAGTGAAAGTTGCGCTAGCTGACTTTATTGGGTATTTTTAACAAGTCCGAACTACTACTTCATGAAAAAGGGGATTATGTCGTTGAATACACGCACCAGGAACAATGCTACTTTTATTGGATTGATTGCTATTATACTTTGGAGCACAATGGTTGGTTTAATTCACAGTGTAAGTGAACTGCTTGGCCCGATTGGAGGTATTGCTATGATCTATACCTCCGCGTCTGTGATTCTTATTATTACGTTTGGAGTACCCAAAATAAAAACTTTTCCTTGGAAATATTTGTTACTGGGAGGTTTTTTATTTGTGGCTTATGAAATATCTTTTGCTATGGCGATTGGCTTTGCCAACAATGGGAATCAGGCAATTGAAATCAATATTATAAACTATCTGTGGCCTTGTCTTACCATTGTATTTGCTATTATTTTTAATAAACAAAAATCCACACTCCTGATAATTCCGGGGCTTATCCTTTGCCTTCTTGGTGTTTGCTGGGTATTAGGCGGCGAGAAAGGTCTGGATATGAGTGGGATGATTAGCAATATAAAAAGCAATACATTTAGTTATGCGTTAGCATTTGCAGGCGCTTTCATTTGGGCTGCATACTGCACTATCACAAATAGGTTAGCGGCAGGGAAAAACGGAATTACCCTATTCTTTATCCTCACGGCTATAGTTCTTTGGGTTAAGTTTTTCATTAGCGGAGCTGCTGTGCCCAATCTTAGTGTGCGGGCCATAATGTATGTATTGGTGGCAGGCTGTGCGATAGGGTTTGGGTATGCTTCCTGGAATTATGGTATTTTGCATGGCAATGTTTCAGTACTTGCCAGTGCCTCCTATTTCACGCCGATATTATCATCGTTGTTAGGCTCGTTGCTTTTAAATGCCCCGCTTTCAGTTCCCTTCTGGCAGGGTGTATGTATGGTATGTTTGGGATCAATATTGTGTTGGCAGGCAACTAAGAACCAGTCAGAGAAAAATAAGGTTTGCGCTTCATAATTATTTTTTTGAGCACTTTCTGTACCTGTGCGGGCAGTTCAAACTGTCTGACACAGGTATAATAATATTGTGATATCATCTTTGAGCCGCTAACATTGTTAGCGGCTTTAGGTATTGGGAGAACACTTAGTGTCCGGCTATTGCGCTTGCAGGAATTTAATGGAATTTGTCGAATAATTTATTTGTATAAGCTACAGAGCTTATTACTTCAGCTCCATGGATTTTTTTTGCTGAAGCAGTTTTACAGATAATTAGTGATTGACAAGTTTTAATTTATTGAATAAAATAAAAATATAATCATTACAAACTTATAATGATTATTGTTAACGAGAGAGAAATGCAGGGATTATGATGCAGAGAAACAATCCGTTTGTACAGGAACTGCTAAAAAGAAATATTACTCCATCACATCAGCGTGTCATGATTTTACAGTATCTGGTTGAAAACCGATGCCACCCTACGGTGGAGCAGATTTTCAGCGCGCTGCGCAGTTCGATCCCTACTTTGTCCAAAGCTACCGTATACAACACATTGAATATCTTCCTTGAGGCCCACTTAGTTCGCATTTTGTCGGTTGAGGAGAATGAAACGAGATATGACATCGTGATGGAAAACCATGGGCATTTCAAATGCTCTTCCTGTGGCAGCATCTATAATTTTGCAGTGAATATCGACCAGTTTGTGACAGAAGAACTGCGTGGTTTTCAAATTGCGGAAAAGAATGTCTATTTCCATGGTATATGCCCCAATTGCATTGTCAAAATAGAAAAATAAAAAAGGAGTTGGTCACATGAGTAATGAAAGCAAGTGCCCGGTAACAGGCATGACCAGAAAAGCCGTTGCCGGTGGTGGCACCTCAAACCGGGATTGGTGGCCTAATCAATTGAACCTGAATATTCTGCATCAGCACCCTGCCAAATCCAATCCGATGGGCGAGGATTTCGACTATGCAGAAGAGTTCAAAAGTCTGGACCTTGACGCTGTGAAAAAGGACCTATATGCGCTGATGACCGATTCCCAGGATTGGTGGCCTGCAGATTACGGTCATTATGGACCGCTTTTTATCCGGATGGCGTGGCATAGTGCCGGTACCTATCGTCTGGGGGATGGTCGTGGCGGCGCGGGTTCCGGCTCACAGCGCTTTGCCCCCCTCAACAGTTGGCCTGACAATGTAAATCTCGATAAAGCCCGCCGGCTGCTTTGGCCGATTAAACAGAAATATGGCAGGAAGATTTCCTGGGCAGACCTGATGATTCTTGCCGGAAACTGCGCTCTGGAATCTATGGGGCTCAAAACCTTCGGTTTTGCCGGTGGACGCGTTGATATTTGGGAACCGGAAGAGGATATTTATTGGGGCTCTGAAGGCGAATGGCTGGGCGATAAGCGTTATTCCGGCCAGCGGGATCTTGAAAATCCGCTTGCCGCCGTGCAGATGGGCCTGATTTACGTGAATCCGGAAGGTCCGAATGGACAGCCAAGTGTACTTGCTTCCGGCCGTGATGTTCGCGATACTTTCGCCCGTATGGCTATGAATGATGAAGAAACAGTCGCACTTGTTGCCGGCGGTCATACGTTTGGCAAATGCCATGGCGCCGGCCCCGCGACCCATGTAGGGCCTGAACCTGAAGCCGCCGGCCTTGAAGAGCAGGGCCTCGGCTGGAAAAACAGCTTTGGGAGCGGCAAAGGCGGTTATACCATCGGCAGCGGTATTGAGGGCGCCTGGAAGCCAAACCCGACAACCTGGGATATGGGCTATTTAGAGACCTTATTCAAATATGACTGGGATTTGGTTAAAAGTCCTGCCGGCGCCTGGCAGTGGATACCGACCGACCCGGCTGCGGCAACTACGGTGGAGGATGCGCACGACCCGTCCAAACGTCATGCGCCGATGATGACCACTGCGGATCTGTCCCTAAGAATGGATCCCATCTATGGTCCGATTGCCAAGCGGTACCGTGATAACCCTGAGGAGTTCGCAGATGCTTTTGCCCGGGCCTGGTTCAAGCTGACACATCGTGATATGGGACCCCGTTGCCGTTATCTCGGACCGGAAGTTCCGGCAGAGGAGCTAATCTGGCAGGACCCGGTGCCGGCGGTCGATCACGAATTGATTGACGAACAGGATATTGCAGAACTCAAGGCTAAGCTGCTTGCTTCCGGCCTGTCGATTCCCGAACTGGTTTCAACAGCATGGGCATCGGCCTCCACCTTCCGCGGCTCTGACAAGCGCGGTGGGGCCAATGGGGCGCGCATTCGTCTCGCTCCGCAAAAAGACTGGGAGGTTAACCAGCCGGAACAGCTTGCGAAGGTGCTTGCAGCTCTGGAAAAAATTCAGGCAGAGTTCAACGAGGCACAACAAGGCTCTAAGAAGGTTTCCCTGGCCGATCTGATTGTTCTGGGCGGTTGCGCGGCTGTCGAGAAAGCGGCAAAGAATGCCGGTTATGAAGTGACTGTTCCCTTTACGCCGGGTCGCACGGATGCCACCCAGGAACAAACTGAAATTTATTCTTTTGCCGTGATGGAACCAAAGGCGGACGGCTTCCGCAATTATATGAAGGCCAAATATGCCGTATCAGCCGAGGAAATGCTGGTAGACCGGGCACAGTTACTGACTTTGTCCGCTCCGGAGATGACCGTTTTGGTTGGCGGTATGCGTGCCTTGAATGCCAACTTCGGGCAGTCTCAGCACGGCGTGTTCACCAAGCGCCCGGAAGCGCTTACCAATGATTTCTTTGTGAATTTGCTGGATATGGGCACGGTGTGGAAGGCCGTTTCCGAGGAAGCCGAGGTTTTTGAAGGCCGCGACCGCGCCACCGGTGAACTTAAGTGGACCGGCACCCGTATTGATCTCATTTTCGGCTCCAATTCACAGCTCCGGGCAGTTGCGGAAGTCTATGGCTGCCAGGATTCTCAGGAGAAATTCCTGCAAGATTTTGTAGCGGTGTGGACTAAGGTTATGAACCTTGACCGTTTCGAGCTTGCCTAAGTCTGGTTAGGTGCTAAACAGCCGGACAACGGAGCTTCCCATTACCAGCGGCTGCTGCCGGGGAAGCAGGCGACAGAAAATAATTTAGCAGGAAACAGCCTGGGATGATCCGCTTTGGATTGCCTCAGGCTGTTTTAGTTTTAGTTGCTTACCTCATTAATGAACTTCACCTTTAGGGTTTAGCAATTTACAAGATTTTCTTGCAAAACTCGGGGGATTGTGGTACAAAAAAAGTAAGGAAGGCGTGTCCAAACACAGCAGAAGGCGAATCAGGGATGAACGTCCGGGTACAAAGGAGTGAGCAGCGTGTTTAGGAGCGGTTCTGTTGCTAACCAATATACCTCGTGGGGACGATATGGCATTTATGCGTCAATGCTGCACAGGCAGGATTTTGCCAATAACGGTCAGACAGGCCGCACAGGCAGCCTTTTGTCCGGCGGGTCTGATGTGCTTTATGATTATGCGTCAGACAGCAGGAATCAATTGGCCGGTATCCTGGCTGACCGGCAGAAAAAACTTGCTATGGCCACAGAGATTGTCGAGAATTACAATAGCCTGGCGTCAAGCTTTTACAACGGCTTTGATTCGTCGATGAAAGCATTGAAGGATGCAGCTTATGATCTGAAAAATACCAGCCTGAACAGTGCCGTCAACCAAATAGGCTATGGCAGTGATAACAGCAAGGTCGTCACGGTGACATCCAAGTTTGCACCAGGCCGTGATAGTTTTAATGTCGAGGTAAGCCAGCTTGCCGGCGGACAGAAAACGACCTATGCCGCTCTGGCTACGGAAAGTGCGGGGGCTTTTGCCGGTAAGAGCAGTCTTACCTTAAACAGCGGTGATAAAACCTATAAGTTTGACTTTAATTTTACTGCCGGCACGACCAACAAGCAGGCCTTGCACTCAATTGCAGAGAAGGTCAATGAATCAGGCGGCAGCCTGAAAGCCAGCGTCACGGAAAAGGACGGCAAAAGTCAGTTGCAGCTTTACACCGGCGGAACGGGAACCGCAGCCGCCTTTAGCGTGACCATGACCGGAGTGCTGGAGCAGCAGTTGCAGACAGAGCGCCAGGAGGCGGCGCAGGATGCTGTTTACCGGGTGAACGGTGTCAGCCATACTTCCGGGAAAAACGAGATTGAACTGGCCGAGGGCGTTTCCGCCACCCTGACCGGAACCGGCGAGGCTAAGGTAAGTCCGAATCAGATGGATGCCGGTAAACTGGTGAACGCGGTTAAACAATTTGCCAGCGCCTATAATGCTGTGGTGGAACATCTGAAAGCCAATGCCGGTTCGTCAAAAGCCATTTCCAATCTGGCCGGTTCGTTTGCGAACATTCGCTTTTCCGCTGGTTCATTGTCCCAGCTGGGTATTGACGTGGGTGCCGGCGGCAAGCTCAGCGTCAACGAAAATCGGCTGACAGAAGCGGCAACGAACAATCAGGATTCCTTGCAGCGGCTGGTAGGCAGTTCGGACGGCATTGCCGGTGTAACTTATAACAAAGCTTTCAGCGCGCTTATCCATAAGGATAACCTGCTGCCGCTGCCCAGTCTTACCAATGGTTACTACGGCGTTGCTAAGGGATTGTTTTTTGATATAATGGCATGACATTGTTAAAGAAGCCGCCAGCTGCGAGCTCCACTCGCGTCTGGCGGCTTTTGTTACAGAGTATATGAGTCAGGGGACAGTCCCCTGACTCACAGCAAAAAAAGGTTACTTTTTGGGGCTATTGTGCGTTACTTTTTCTGTGTATAGTTGTTGTAATAAGGGAAGTTTCACTAAGACTTCCGCCTCTGGCTTTTATTGTTGAAGAGTGGGGGAAATCATGAAAAGGGAGAGGATGGAATTTGAAGAAAAGCAGTGGTTGGTTATTAGCCTGCTTCGGGTTGTTTGTCGTTTTGGCGTGCTTGCTGCCGGCTCAGGCTGAAGCTGCGGATTTGGAGTGGTATACTCACAATATGTATTATGAAGAAACTGAGGATGGCACGCCGGAGAATATACTGATCATTGAAGGCCATTTCCAAAACAACACTGGAAGATATATCAATTATATTTATGAATTCAATCTCACTGCAACCATTACCGCCGCCACAGGCTATGGTTATACCAACACCGTAAAGGGTACCTTCCGGAACTTCGAAAAAATGATTGAGCCTTATGACACATCTTATCACAAATTCAGAATCAGAAACGCCAAAATCATCTGGCCTGTTGCCGATTATGAGGTAAAAGCCGGTTATATGAGATGGAAGCATAGCGGCGCCGCAGGCTAAGCGTTTTACCTTGCGTATATACGATTTTTTCTTAAAACACCGTTACCTTTGTCAGGTAACGGTGTTTTAATTTTCTTAACAGGTTACGGCAGGAAGCGGCGCGGATATATAACGCTTAAGGCATGGGGGAATCCGTTGTCTCGCCGACAGACTGGGCTTTATACAAAACTGCTTTAATTCCATGCCGGCGGAGGTGATAATGCAAATTTTGCCTGGTAATTCCCAGTTGAATAGCGCACTGGCTTACGTTCCCATTATTTAGTATCAGCGCGTTTTCAATGGTTTCTTTCTCGTATTGACGCAGCAGTTCGGCCAGCGGCTTATTGGCACCTGCTTCATCAGTACTTGAGCCGGCCTTTGTTTGATCACTCATCAGTCGCTTCTTTAAAAGCCTGGGCAGATGGTCCCTGGATAATATGGTTTCTGTATTTTCGGCCAGGCTCATCGCGCTTTCAATGATATGCTCCAGCTCGCGAACATTTCCCGGCCAACGGTAATATAAGAATAGCTGCATCAAATCCTGTGATATAAGCCGGATATTTACCGATAGTGCATCATTGAAGCGGTCTACAAATTCTCTTGCCAGCAGCGGTATGTCCTCTAACCGCTCACGTAAGGGCGGAATATCCACAATAACGGGAGTCAAACGGTATAACAGATCTTCACGGAAAAGGCCGCCCCGGGCAAGCGCAAATAAGTCCTGATTGGTTGCACTGATTATCCGGCACGAAATCTTGCGTTCTTTATTATCGCCCAGACGTCGTATTTTTTTATCCTGCAGCAATCTTAGCAGTTTTGCTTGCAAGGAAATAGACAGCGAGTTTATTTCATCTAAGAATAAAGTTCCATTTTCGGCCTGCTCAAAAAAACCAGGCGTATCTATTGCTCCGGAAAATGCGCCCTTTACAGTTCCCATCATCAGGCTTTCCATCAGTGTTTCCGGGATTGCAGCACAGTTTACGGCAATAAAGGGGCGGGATTTGTAAGGACTGGCGTTATGTATGCCTTGGGCAAACAACTCTTTACCTGTGCCTGTTTCCCCTACGAGCATGATGGTAGACTGGCTTTGCGCCATTTTGCGGGCTTGTTTCAGGGTTTGCCGGATGGCGGTGCTGCTGCCGATAATATCTTCGAACGTGTAGATGGTGCCGTTGGTGACTCTGTTAGATTTTTTACTGTTAAATGAATTTAGTACCATGGTAACTAATTCGTTTATGGAGGGCTTGTCTCTGCCAATGGAAATAACGGCAGATAATTTTCCATCTTGAAAAAACGGGTAGGAATTATATACAATATCGACTTTTTTGCCGCTTATCGACATATAGGTCATATGCTGATCCCGCAATGGTTCGGGATTTTTGCATACAACATGCCGCTGGAAGTTTTCAAATCCCGGATATACGTCAAAATCTTTTTTTCCCACCATCTGGCTGCGGGTTGTCCCCTCCATTTTTTCAAAAGCCTTGTTGTAGAAGAGAACAGTGCCATCCACGCTTACCGCATAGGCCCCGTCGGATACTACATCAAACATGGCATGCAATAAGCGATTTTCAGACTCCAGCTCTTCATACGTTTTCTTTACCATTAAGCGGCCTCCCTGTCAATAAAAAGATCGGCACATGTTCTTATCAACTGAAGGGATTTTTTCAGTTATTATAACATCTTTTGCGATAATTAGTAAACTGCATTTGTTTTAATATTCGAAAAGGTAAAGAAGGTGTTGCATACAGTTTTGCAAGGTCAGGGGGACGGTGGTATTGTCTTGGCTTGAACTAATAAGACAATACCACCGTCCCCCTGACCTGCTGTTTTCTTAAAAAATATTATGTTATTTTTGCCACATAATCAATAAGTGGCACGAATTGTGCAATAGTTATGGCAGTGGCACAAAGCACGTTTTTACCGGTGTCATCATGCGGATAATCAATACCAAATGTTTAGGAGGTCGGTACTGTATGAGCAATTTTGAAAAGCTGGCAGAAGCGGTGTATCAGGGTGATGATTTAGAGGTAAAGACAATTACCCAGGGTATGGTAGCAGCCGGGGTGAGTCCGATGGAGATTGTCAGCAAGGGCTTGCTGGCCGGCATGGACATCGTAGCGCCCAAGTTCAAGGCAGGAGAGATGTTTATTCCGGAAGTTATGATGTCGGCTAAAGCCTTGTCCGAAGGACTGAGCATTGTCAAGCCGCTGTTGTCTGCGGAGGATTCGGCCAATGTATCCACTTTTGTCATGGGCACGGTAAAGGGCGATTTACATGATATCGGCAAAAATCTGGTAGTTATGTTGCTCGAAAGCGGCGGCTTCAATGTAGTGGACCTGGGTGTGGACGTTACGCCTGAGGCTTTTGTTGCGGCCATTAAGGAGCATAAGCCCCGGATTGTCGGTATGTGCGCACTGCTCACCACTACCATGATGGCTATGCAGGATACCCTTGATGCCATCACCGAAGCCGGCCTGAGAGATAAGGTGAAGGTACTGGTTGGCGGCGCTCCCTTATATCCGGAATTTGCCGACAAAATCGGGGCTGACGGCTATTGTGTCGATGCTGTGGCCTGCAAGGAAATGGCTGCTAAGATAGTGGTCGGTAACTAACAGAACAGGGATAAGAATAGGGGGATGGACATGAGTGTAGCGACTATGACGGAAGACTTAAAGCAGATACATGTGGCAACAATGAAAATTCTTGAAAAAACCGGCATGAAGTTTCTTCATCCGGACGTAATTGAGCTTTTACAGAAAAACGGAATCAAGGTTAACGGGCAAACGGCTTATTTTACCGAAGAACAACTGCTGGAGTGGATTGGCAAGGCTCCGTCATCCTTTATGATGTATGCGCGTAACCCCAGGTATGATATTGCCGTTGGCGGCGATAATGTCGAGTGTTTTCCCGCCTATGGTCCGCCGCTCGTACTGGAGCTTGACGGCAGCAAGCGGCCGGCGCAAATGGAGGATTATGTTCGATTTTTGAAGCTTTATCAGCAATGCAGCCACTTTAATGCCAATGGGGGTATGATTGTCCAACCTGCTGACCATGGTATCGGTGCCTTGTTATACGCTACGCTGCTGCATTCGGATAAATGCATTGTTACCGGATCAGGCAAGGCCGATGAGGTAGAGGCGCTTATGGACATGTTAGGCATTGTTTTTGGTAAAGACGACTTGGCAAATAAGCCCAGAGCGACGACCATTGTCAATACTAATACACCGTTGCAGTTAGACCGTACGATGTTAGAGACCTTATTAGTGTTTACTAAGTATTCTCAGCCGGCAGTTATTGCGGCCTGCGCTATGGCGGGGACGACTGCGCCTATAACCCTGGCAGGCACGATGGCCTTGCATAATGCAGAAGTTTTGGCCGGTATTGCCGTCGCTCAGATGATGAATCCAGGCACACCTGTGGTATACGGAACCCAAACCACCACCTCTGACATGAAGAGCGGCAGTATTGCCAGTGGTTCGCCGGAAGGAGCGTTATGTTATCAGTACGGGGCGCGTCTGGCAAAGGCCTATGGACTTCCTTGCCGGGGCGGCGGCGCTGTAACCGATGCAAAGTCGCTATCAATACAGGCTGGTTATGAGAGTATGCTCACACTATTGGCCGCACATGGGGCAAAAACCAATATCATTATCCATGCTGCCGGTATTGTTGACAGTTATGGCTGCATAAGTTATGAAAAGCTGATTGCAGATTTTGAGATCATCGGTATGGTCAGACGTTTCTTAAAAGGAATAGAGGTTAACGAGGAGACTCTTGCCATTGATGTAATTAATAACGTAGGTATTGCCGGTCATTTCTTAACTCAGACTCATACTATGCGGCACTGCCGTAAAGAATCTTTCTTACCGGAAATAAGCCTTAAAGGGGCTGTTACTGGTGATCCAAACCAGGAAATACTGCAGAATATCCATAAAAAGATGGATAAAATGCTGGCAGCGTACACAAGACCGGAGCTGCCTGAGGCTATTGCCCAGGAACTTAAAAAATATCTCGCAGATAAAGGGATTGACCAGGCAGAGCTTGATAAACTGGGCTAGATAGACCAAAAGGCCGCGTTGGACTGACGTTTAACGCGGCTTTTTTTGCTGATTAACAGGATGTAAGGTTGTGTGTGTTTAAAAGGGCAACATCGGCTTCTACCGTCGCCAAAGGTTCGGTGCAAGCCGCATTTTCTTTACCGCCTGCAAATATTCCTATCAACTGAAAGGAAAACTTTCACTGCCTTGCACTACTTTTCACAATAGTCAGCAAGGCGCTATTTTGTTGAAATATTCTAAAAATAATGACAGTATTAGCTGTGATTTTTCTGTGTTTGAGTGAAAGGAATCCTTTCGGTAGTGAAGGAAGCCGGCGCTTGTTACGTGGTTTTCAGGGAAAGCGGTTAACCCAGGAACCCGTATTTGCCGGCTAAAGTGCTCCAAAATGCTTTTATTGCGGATAGTTTATTGAATAAAATGAGTAATTTAAAAAATATTTTTATTCTTTACACTGTTTTTATCGCCTGCAAAAAAGGTGGCACGAATTGTGCAATAGTTAGAAGCGACGGCACAATAACGCTGAGGGAAAGAAGAAATCAAATTTTAGGAGGCAGATATTGTATGAGCAATTTCGAAAAGTTAGCAGAAGCGGTATATCAGGGTGACGATTTAGAGGTAAAGACGATTACCCAGGGGATGATAGCAGCCGGTGTGAAGCCGATGGAGATCGTCAGCAAGGGCTTGCTGGCCGGTATGGACATAGTCGCGCCCAAGTTCAAGGCAGGAGAAATGTTTATTCCTGAAGTTATGATGTCGGCCAAAGCTTTGTCTGAAGGGCTGAGCATTGTCAAGCCGCTGTTGTCGGCGGAGGATTCGGCCAATGTATCCACCTTTGTCATGGGCACGGTAAAAGGCGATTTACATGATATCGGTAAAAATCTGGTGGTTATGCTGCTGGAAAGCGGTGGCTTCAATGTAGTGGATCTGGGTGTGGATGTTACGCCAGAGGCCTTTGTTGAGGCTATCAAGGAGCATAAGCCCCGGATTGTCGGCATGTGTGCATTGCTCACCACTACCATGATGGCCATGCAGGATACCATTGATGCCATTACCGAAGCCGGCCTGAGAGATAAGGTGAAGGTGCTGGTCGGCGGCGCTCCCTTATATCCGGAATTTGCCGAAAAAATCGGGGCTGACGGCTATTGCGTCGATGCGGTTAGCTGCAAGGAAATGTCTGCTAAGATAGTGGCTAATAACTAAAATGGAGGTTACGTTGTGCTAATTGTAGGAGAACTGATTAATACCAGCCGGAAGGCCGTCAGCGAAGCCGTTGAGGGGAAAGATGCCCAATATATTCAGCAAGTGGCCCGGGAACAGTTAGAGGCAGGCGCTAACTATATTGACGTCAACTGCGGCAATAAGGTGTTTAATGAAGTGGAGTATATGCAGTGGCTGGTAACTACCATTCAGGAAGCCGTGCAGGCGCCGCTTTGTATCGACAGTCCCAACCCGCAGGCACTGGAAGCCGGACTGGCTCTGGCCAAATACGGTACACCGATGATTAATTCCATTACCGACGAGGGGCCAAGATTTGAGGCAATCCTGCCCTTGGTACTGAAGTATAAAGCCAAGGTAGTTGCCCTGTGCATGGACGATCATGGGATGCCGGAGACGGCGGCAGACCGCATGCGGGTGGTAGACAGCCTGTATCGCAAATTGACTGCGGCAGGGGTTAAGGATGACGATATCTATTTTGACCCGTTGGTAAAACCTGTAAGCAGTGTGCAGACAGCAGGGGTCGAAGTGCTGGAGACCATCAAGCTGATAAAGCAGAACTATCCTGACGTTCATTTTATGTGCGGCCTGAGTAATGTGTCCTACGGGCTGCCTAACAGGAAGGTGCTGAACCGGTTGTTTGTGGCTCAGACCATGACGCTGGGGATGGACGGCTATATCTTGAATCCTACCGATAAGAGCATGATGGGAGTCATTTATGCCGGCGCGACGCTGTTAGGTAAAGATGATTACTGCATGGGCTATTTAAAAGCTCATCGTAAAGGACTTTACGAAGAATAAACAAGTTATAGCTTCTGGTTTCAAGGGGAGCTAGTAATAAGGAGGAAATAAAACACATGCAGAGATATCAGACAGTTCGCACGGAGGATATCGAAAGAATCCATCAAACCTCGCTTAAAATCATGGAGGAAGTCGGTGTCATCTTTAGTTATGCGCCGGCCCGGGAGATTTTGGCCAAAGGCGGCGCTAAAGTTGAGGGAGAAACAGTCTATTTCCCTAAAGGTATGATAGAACGGGAACTGAAGCATGTTCCCTCCTCGTTTACCCTGCATGGCCGCAACCCGGAAAAGAACGTTGAGTTTAATACGGAAGAGACGAGATTTGTGGGTCCTTATGGTGCGCCGTTCGTCATGGATCTGGACAATGGCCGGCGGCCAGGCACCTTGGATGATTTTATCAAGCTGGTAAAATTATGCCATATGATGAACAATATCGACGTTCAAAGTCATATTTCCTGCGAACCTGGTGATACGGATGCCGATACCCGCCATCTGGACATGGTTTACAACACCCTTAAATACAGTGACAAACCGCTTATGGGCAGTGTTTTGGGCTATGAAGCCGCAAAAGAAAACATTGAAATGGCAGCAATTGCTCATGGCGGGCTGGATGCCATCAAAGATAAGCCTGTAATTATTTCTATTCCTTGCACCTTGACGCCACTTAGCTATGACGACAAAATGGCCGGCGCCATCATCGCTTATGCCGAATACCGCCAGCCGCAGCTGGTTAACTCGCTCTGCCTTGCCGGAGCCACCTCGCCGGCAACTATTGCCGGAAGCATCGCCGTGCAAAATGCGGAAATTTTGGCAGGGATTGTTTTGGCTCAGTTAGTAAGTCCCGGCACTCCTATTGTCTATTCTGCTTCCGGTTCCAGTACCGATATGCGTTATGGCAACCTGTCCATCGGCGCCCCCGAAAGCGCTCTCTTCTCGCTGGTCAATGGACACCTGGCAAAATATTATAAGATTCCCTGCCGGATAAGCGGTACTCTCTCCGACAGTAAACAGGTCGACGCCCAGGCAGGCTATGAGTCCATGATGACCCTGCTGATGGCGCAAATGGCCGGCGGCAACTTCATTCTCCACTCTGCCGGTATTTTGGATACTTATAATTGTGTATCTTTCGAGAAATTAATGATCGACGATGAAATTATCGGGATGGTAAAACGGATTGGCCGGGGCGTTACCGTAAACGACGAGACTTTGGCATTCGATGTTGCTAAACAGGTCGGTCCCCGCGGCGAATATATCACCAACAAACATACCTTCGCTCATTTCCGTAAAGAGTTTTATCAGGCTCAGTTGAGTGACAGAGCCAGAGTTAACCAAGACGGTCTGACGATAGAAGAGCGGGCTAATGCACGCTGGAAAAAGATGCTGGAGGAATACGTACAACCAGCATTGCCTGAGGATGTAGACGCTGAGCTGCAGCGCTATATCGCCAGCAAAAGATAATTAAAAACAAGTCAGCAGCCAGATAATAAAACCCCATTTCCTTCTGTGAAGGGGTGTCCGGAGGGCGGGGTGGTTTCCACTTGCCGAAAAGACCACGCCGTCTAAAGCGACACCTCTCCACTGGGGGAGATGGGGATATTTTTTATGGGTTTGAGGCATTGAAATATAGGGGGAATGGCGCATGAAAAAAGATAGTGGTGCAATTGATAAACTGTTGTTTTGGCCGCCCTTAGTATTGGTTGGGATTATTAGTGCAGCAATTATCGCTAATCCCGAGGCGAGCTCAGCCACCGCAAATAAAGTGTTTGCGTTTTTAAGCGGCCCGCTGGGATGGACATATCAGCTCTTTGTTTTGATTAATTTTGCCGTGGTGCTTTATTTTGTGTTTGGCAAGTTTGCCAATAAACGTTTTGGCGGCGATAAACCCGAATTCAGCACTTTGAGCTGGCTGGGGATGCTGTTTTCCGCAGGCACGACGGCAGCCATTGTGTATTGGGCTCCCATTGAGTTCTACATGTATCTGTCAGAACCGCCTTTTGGCCTGGAACCGTTCTCACCTCAGGCCGCGGCAATGGCTTCTGCGTATCCGTTGCTTAACTGGGGGCCGAGCAGCTATGCTCTCTATGTGGGGATTGGCGTAGTATTTGGCTACATATTCTTTGTGCAGGGTACAGATGTATTCAGGCCCAGTGCGGCTTGCCAGGAATTCATGGGCGAGTACGGCGGCAGATATGTCGGTAAGGCCATTGATGTTTTTTATATGGTTGGTATTATCGCCGGCATTGGTACCTCCATCGGTCTGGGGACACCGCTTTTAAGCGAGGTTATTACCAGGATCACGGGTATACCGCACACGCTGGGCATGGATGCGGCGCTGCTGGTTAGCTGGACAATTCTTGTGGCCATTTGCGTCTATGGCGGACTGGATAAGGGGATTAGATTCCTGAGTGATTTCAGGAACTATCTGGGCTTTGGTTTGCTGGCCTTTGTGTTGGTGGCTGGACCGACTTCGTTTATCTTTAACAATTTCTTTGACAGCCTGGGCGTAATGCTTACGAATTTTTTCCGTATCAGCTTATATACTGATCCGATTCAGCAATCGGGAATTCCGCAGAACTGGACGATCTTCTACTTTGCCTGGTTCCTTTCCTTTGCGATCAGCACAGGGATGTATCTTGCCAGAATATCCCGAGGCAGAACAGTGCGGGAGTTTACGCTGGGTGCGACACTTTCGGGTGTAACCTGTGTATACACCTATTTTGCGATATTTGGCAACTACACGCTTGACTTACAAACCAGGGGAGTAATCAATCTGGGGGAAATTATTAAAACCCAGGGTGTACCGGGAGCCATTGTCGAGATATTTTCCACCTTGCCTATTAGCTTTATTATCTTACCCATAGTTTTGGTACTGCTGTTTATCTCCAATGCAACCGTTATTAACGGTATCGCCTATACACTTGCTATGGTAACAACAGCAAAGCTGGGGGCTGGCGAAGAACCGGCAAAATGGAATCGCGTATTTTGGGCGGTGGTTTTAGGCGGTTTTTCGCTCACGCTGATATTCCTGGGAGGTATGAAGCCGCTGCAGACCTCAGTAGTTGCCAGTTCCTTCCCGGCCATGTTTATCATTGGGATTATAGTATATGGCTTTATCAAGAAGGCCGGTAAGGACTGGAATGACACACAGCCGGAACCCTGTGAAACGCCCCAAAATTTTACCTCAGGTACAGGTACTGAAGTACCGGTTGAGCCGCGCAAGGGTAATGAGTCCTGCTGATATTGAATGTAATTAATCAGTTGCTTGACTGACCGGAATTATTGTGCCGGTTGCAAACACTATGAGAGAAAAATACAAGGTTACTACGGAAGCTAATTTCGGCATACCTTGTATTTTTCACTCTATGGCTAAGCTTTAGCCGGTGTATTTATATCAGGAAAAGAGGGCTAACCCATGACGAATATTTTTGGCAAGATTGATAGAGCGATGTTTTGGACAGCCATTATTATTTCCGGTATTTTTGTTGGCTGGGCTGTTATCACGCCGCAAGGTATGACTGAGGATCTGGGGAAGATTTTAAAGTTTTTCACAGAATATTTTGGTTGGCTCTTTATCAGCGGGGTAACCATATTTTTGGCGTTTTGTCTTATTCTCGCCTTCAGTAAATATGGAGATATCAAACTTGGAAAAGATGAGGATGAACCGGAATACAGTACCTATGTGTGGATTGCCATGCTATTTAGTGCCGGTATGGGGATCGGGCTTGTTTTCTGGGGGATTGCCGAACCAATGACGTATTTTGGCAACCCGCCTTTTGGGGAGGCTAATAGCCCGGAAGCAGCAGCTATAGCTATGCGTTATTCCTTTTTTCACTGGGGTCTGCACCCATGGTGCATGTACGCAGTAGTTGCAATGTCTTTAGGCTATTTCCAATACCGGAAAGGATTGCCGGGTTTGGTCAGTTCCTGCCTGTATCCTATTTTGGGTGAAAAAGGTATCAAGGGTCCTATTGGCAGAGGCATTGATTCTTTTGTTGTAGTAACTACTCTGTTCGGTCTTGCCAATATTTTGGGAATGGGCAGCATGCAGATTAACAGCGGTTTGAACTTTGTTTATGGTCTGCCTAATAATACGGCAGTAACCTTGGGGATTATCGCAGTTCTTACTGCGATGTTTTGTGTTTCCTCGGCTGTTGGCATTGAAAAAGGCATGAAATTTTTGAGCAAATCTAATATGGTGCTTTTCTTTTCGATGATGGCGTTTATGCTGGTTTTTGGTCCTACAAGATATATTATTAACATGTTTTTTGAAACGCTGGGACAATATTTTCATAATATTGTATGGATGAGTCTCTACCTGGATGCCACCGGAACTGTTGCCAAAAAAGTGGGATATAACTGGGTTGGCAGCTGGACCATATTTTACTGGACATGGTGGATCGGCTGGGCGCCATTTGTAGGCGGATTTATTGCCAAAATATCCAAGGGCCGCACCATTAGGGAATTTGTCCTGGCGGTTTTATTTGCTCCTTCTTTGCTTAGCTTTGTTTGGTTTGCAATTACCGGAGGATTAGGTATGGATATCGACTTAAACGGAGCCGGGGGAATAGCGGCAGCCGTGGCTAAAGATGTTACCAGTGCATTGTTTGTGGCTTTGAGTCATCTGCCTATACCGGCAATAACCAGCACAATTTGTATAGGGCTGATTTTAACTTTCTTTCTTACTTCTGCTGATTCGGCAACCTCTGTATTGGGGCAAATGACCTCCGGCGGAGATTTGAATCCCTCCAAGGCTTCAAAAGTGCTTTGGGGAGTTATCGAAGGAGCTGTTGGGGCAATTATTGTAGTAACCGGAGGAGTTAATGCCGTAAAATCTGTTTCTGTTGCTTTTGGCTTTCCCATAATGATTATCATGTTGGTTATGTTATATCCATTTGTTAAGGCAATGAATGAGGATTTGATAAAAAATCAATCTGACAAGAAATCTCAGTAGGAATCCTCATCAATAGAAGAAGTTCTTATAGAACAATGGATACGTCCGGTTCGGGATTACAAGCGTGATTGCGGAAGGGAGATGCGGCAAATGGCGTTTAGACTTGGCATAGACACTGGTGGCACCTATACTGACGGAGTAATATGGGATGATTCCGAACAAAAAATAGTTACCAAAGCCAAAGCACTAACCACACCTGGCAATTTGGTGGAAGGAATAACTAACTGTCTGCAGGCATTGCAGTTTGATGATTTGACCAGAATTCAAGGGGTGGCATTGTCAACGACCCTGGCGACCAACGCCATTGTTGAAGGGCGGGGGTGTGAGGCTGGCCTTCTGTTAATCGGTCATCAGCCGATAGCTGCAATACCGACTCCCTATGTTGAGGTTGTTACCGGCGGACATGATGTGCGGGGCAATCCATTAGCTGAGCTTGATACTAATGGCATTCATTTAGCTCTGGACAGGTTTAACGGCAAAGTGGACGCGGTGGCAATTTCCGGTTATTTCAGTGTCCGCAATCCCGAGCATGAAGCGATCGCCCGCGAGCTTGTCAGCAGTAAGCTGGGAATTCCGGTGGTATGCGGCCATCAATTGACAACAGCACTGGGGTTCCATGAACGGACAGTAACGGCGGTATTAAACGCAAAACTCATTCCGGTTATCGCGGAGCTAATCACTTCTGTAAAAGCGGTCATAAGCAGCATGGGTATTACGGCACCCTTAATGCTGGTAAAAGGCAATGGCACCCTGATGAACGAGGAAACCGCCAGGAAAAAGCCTATTGACACCATTCTTTCCGGACCGGCTGCCAGTGTTATTGGCAGCACTACGCTTGCCGGCTGTCCGGAAGCTATTGTCCTGGATATGGGTGGAACAACTACTGATATTGCGATATTAAAAAATCATAAGCCGCGCATCAGTCCGGAAGGAGCCATGATTGGCAACTGGCTGACACGGGTTGAAGCCGCCGAAATCTATACATATGGCCTAGGCGGTGACAGCTATATTTATCTGAATAATAAAGAACTGATGGTTGGTCCCCAAAAAGTGTGGCCGTTGTCCCTGGTAGTTAGGCAATACCCGTATCTGCAGGCAGAAATACAAGAGCAGGCGCAAACGAAAAGCTGCTGGATGGATTTTCAGCCTACAGATGCTTTCATTCTGGTAAAAGACAAATATGCAAAATGCACGGCGGCGGAGGCAAGCATCATAACATTGCTGGCAGACGGCCCGCATACCTTTACCTATTTGGCAATGCGGCTGCAGGAGGATGGGCTGGAAGAATTTCAACTGTTAGCCAACCTGAGGCGCCTGACAGGCAATGGTGTTGTGGCTAAAACCTCCTTGACACCAACCGATTTGCTGCATGTCATGGGGCAATATACTTCCTGGGATACCAGTGCCGCGAAACTGGGTGTTGCCATTATGGCTAAAGAATTGGGCGTGGATACTGAGCAATTCTTAACAAGGGCATGGGCTGCCATTATGGAGAATCTCTATTTTGCGGTTATTCAAAGCTTGCTCAACTATGAAGGCAGTTCGATTTTGCTGCATAAGAATAAAGACATTAAATACTTATTCCAACAGGCGCTCTATGCAGGCGGAGAAACTTTGGGCTTAAGCGCTCACGTTACTTATCCCATCATCGCCATCGGCGCACCGGCTCATGCCTATTTGCCGCAAATCGCCAAGCAGTTGAATTGCGAATTGATTACACCTGAGAATGCGGATGTTGCCAATGCTATTGGTGCGGTAGCCGGACAGGTGGTCGAGAAGCTGAAGATACTTGTTAAAGCCCTGCCGGGATATGGAGCAGTCGTACATTTGCCCTGGGAAAGAAAAACGGTTTCCGACTATCCGGCGGCTAAGCAGTTGGGAATCGAACAGGGACAATTGCAGGCCAAAGCAATGGCTGAACAGTCAGGCGCAGCCGATATTGAGATTGTAATGGAAGTGGAAGAGGTCTATGGCGACTCAAATAGAAGCTTAGGTGACAAAACCCTGCTGGAAACGAGAATTACGATAATAGTACTTGGTCGTCCAAAATGGTGAGTCTAGAGTCAGGGAACAGTCCCTTGACTTGCGCAGCTAAAATTGCCGGGGAGTGGTAGTATGGTAATCAGGCCTTTATTAAACGCTATCGTATGTGTAGGGATTAATATACTGTGCTATTTCTCGTTAAACTTCTACGAAAAAATTAGCGTTTGGTCATTTCTGGCTATGCAAGTAATTGTTGTACTTTTCATCTTTATTTTTGACAAGGTTTCTATGGCAATAGACAATAAGGATAATGTTGCTCATCAGATTGCGGAGGATTTAATAGCCGGTAATTATTACACCATCGACTATAGCGACGAGGAAACCATGCTGCAGGCGGTGGAACAAGCGATTAAGAATAACGAATGGGTGATTATGACCGGCTGGCAGCCTCATTATAAATTTTTGGTATATGACTTGAAATTCTTAGAAGACCCTAAAGGGTGTTTGGCAAGGAAGAGCATCTTACAACACTGGTTAGAAAAGACCTGAGAGCGGAGAATAAAGAGCTGTATGAGATCATCAGGAATTTCAGACTAAACATGGTTAATTCAGTTTCCCGAACTATTCCAAAGGCATGAAGGCAGCCGGCAAATTGCAGCAGCGGTAAAAGAAGTGGCAAGTCAAACAAGATATCAGGTGGTGGAATGAGTGTCACAATTACAAAACATTCAGGATAGCAGGCAAAGAACTTGTAACCATGAAATTATAGAAGAAGATACAGCGGAAACTATTACTAAAATTGTGGACATTGCAAAAGAAGTTCTATTAATAACTGAACGTGGATTGCCCATGGACGGCAATAAAAAGGAAGAACAGGATACAACACAATAAACCTGTTAAAAAAAGGCAAAAATATCTGGCACATATTGAATATCATAGGTAATTGAGCTATAGTAAACTTAACTATTATAGGGTGAGTTGAGGGTTCCCTGCTCATTACGTTAGGCACCTTAAAAATACGGACGAGTCAGGACCTGGTCTCTGACTCGCGGAAGGGTAGTGATATTATGATTACCAAGCTTGTATATGAAGGTGATTCCATTACTATCGATATGGAGCAGCTATGTAAGGTTCTGCGTGTGAAGCCCGAAAGCCCGCATTTTGCGGGGATTCAGGAATTAGCTCTTGCAGCCCGGAAAATTGCAACCGTCAAAGCTGTATATAAAGTTGCTTTTGTAGAAGCAAAAAGTGAGAGTTCTGTTACTATCGACGGCATAACATTTACCAGCCGGGTGCTGAGCGTGAATCTTGCCGATACTTACCGGGTATTCCCTTATGTAATAACCTGCGGGGAAGAGCTCGCCGCCTGGGCTAAAAATCAGCCGGATATGCTTGAAAACTACTATGCTGACACGATCACCGAGATGATACTGAAAAATACACGCCAGACTTTCTTTGAGCAGCTTGATGAACATTGGGGTCTGGAGAGTACTGCCAATATGAATCCGGGTTCATTGGCTGACTGGCCCATTACCGAACAGAGACCTCTCTTTAACTTAATCGGGGATGTAGAAGCTCTGATTGGGGTTAAGCTTACCGAAAGCTGTCTCATGGTGCCCATAAAAAGTGTTTCCGGTATTCATTTTCCCAAGCAGGGCTCCTGGGAAAACTGCCAGCTATGCCCGCGGGAAAACTGTCCGGGGCGAAAGGCACCCTATGATGAGCATCTTTTTGAAGAAAAATTCAAACTGTGATGCAGTACCGGACGCTACGCTTCACTTCTGCCGGCAGATAGGCTGGCTCCAGTTCACATGAGAATAACCGCTCCTAAAAAAAACGTGAGTCAAGGAATAGTTCCTTGACTCACAATTATTTGTAGTTTGCTTCCGGGAGGTGCAAGTATAATCAGGGGTTATTTCACTTGATTGATATCAATGAACGGGGTGGCTCCCCCTGTTACCGAAGGCATTTTGCCATCCCATTTTTCAATGGCCCTCATTTGCGCTTCAATGCGTCTTAAGTCAATCAATTCCTGCGTGACCTCTTGCTTTTGCAGGCGCAGGGATTCAGCTTCCGCTTTGGCCCGCTCAACTTTTTGCTGGGCTTCAACGGCGATACGCTGGAGGTCAAGCTTGGCTTTTAAGGCATTTTGTTCAGCAATTTGTTTTTGTTCAATGGCATTATTGTATTCTGTGCTGAATTTGAATTCAGTAATATTGATTTCATCAAGTGCCATATGGTAGGTTGACAGTTTGGCGGCCAGGGTTTCTTTGACTTTGGCACTAACCTCTGACCGTTTGGATATCAGTTCTTCCGCCGTGTACTGAGCAGTAACGGCTTTAACGGCTTCGCCTATAGCCGGGGCCACAATGCGGTCTTCATAGGCTAACCCGACATTCTGGTAAAGCGTATTGACCTCGTCAGGTACCAGGTGAAAGTTTACTGCAATCGTAGTGGTCACAATTTGCAGGTCCCTGGAAGCGGCAGTTTGATCTGACTGGGCTTTGCCAACCCGCACATCAACGGGGATGACTTGTTGGACGAACGGAATTTTAAAATGGAGTCCTTCATTCAAGACCAAAGGTTGCACTGCCCCCAGCTGAAGTACGATTCCACGGGTACCGGCTTGTACAATAACAATCGAGTTGAAAGCCAGGAGCAAGAGAATAACTCCTGCTAACACAAACGGAAGTAACACTTTAGTAAATTTTTCACCATTTTTGAGATTCATTTTTATTACATTGTCTTTTTCCATATTAGCCCCCTTAAAAAAATTGTTTCTCCAAGTATAACAGCACTATGCAGAATATGCAAAAAATTCTGCTTGATTTATGCAAAAAAAATGTCAAAAAAGACATTAATAACCCAAACTGGATCATCACTAACCACTTCAGCCAGTGAGGAAGGTATCAGATTGATTGATTCTGTCTATGTAATTAGTGATGTATTACAATGCAAAATTTACCTAATTATGGAATGTTTATAAAAAAGGGTAAGCAGTCTTAGGTCGATGGCGGTTCGAACCAGGACTGCTTATCCTTTTTTGCGGACTCGTCATACCTGCCCTTGTTTCCCGGCCGATATGGCTTGCCGGATGGCTGTTGTAATAGCAGCTTTAAAAGCGGCCAATCCTCCTTGCTCCACTTCAATGGGAATCCGGGTATGTTCAAAAAAATCCAGCAGTTGTTCATCGGTAATTTCGCCTACGCCGGTATCTGTAAACAATATCCTGTCATAACAGGCAAAACTCTGGCGCATGGCAACCTCATCCACACCCCAGCCGGGGTCGAAAATTTCCCGCCATTTGAGCATCCAGCCGGAAGTCAGGCAAAAGGTCCGGGAATCCTGGATATGTTCGCCCAGGATCAACTCAACACAGTTAGCCGGCTCGAACCGGATTACCGGATAATTTTGCAAAAATTCATCAAACCCGGGGTGACATTTGGAACCATAGAGCAGGATGATGCGGTCAGCAACTACTGCATCCAGCGCCTGAAGGACAGCCGTTTTTAATTTTTTTAAATCCACATGCAATTTTGCCGGCAGATAGGTTAGCTCCAGTTTGCATGAGAACAACTTTTCCTGCTTAATTTGCGCTAAAACCTGCTCTAATTCAGGCTGATAAATTTCGCAGGCCAGGAAACATATTTTCATCATTGGCTGGCTCCCTGTTTATATTACGTTCTAAGCTAATCCTATTGGACAGCTCTTGAGACAGTTGAAGCACATATACTGGTTGCCTAAATGCGCCGCCTGCCGCAACCGGGCATATTGTTCATCCATAAGCATCTGCTTTTGTTCCTCCGGCGAGCGCCCTAGTTGTTGTAACTGAAATGTAATATCCGCCATCAGGCCGTAGGGCTGGGAATGCCCCAAACATTTCCTGATATCGGTTTTTCCCGCCTCGTCTAAGGCGCGGGCAGGGCAATTTTCAACACAAAGATTGCATTGGGTGCAAAAATCTTCACATTTGGGTGAAGGCTGCAAAGTGAGGTTGGTAATAATACTGGTGAAAATAACCCGGGTGCCAAACTGGGGATGAATCACCAGATTATGGCGGCCAAACGACCCCAAGCCGGCGGCCACGGCTGCATGCCGCTGGGAAAAATCGGCGAGGGCCTTACGGTCGTTATGAATTTCAAACGGATAAGCAATAGGCATGGTAGCAATTTTGGCCTTGTAGTTACGCTCCAGGAAGCGGGAAATCCGGTAACTGGCAGACCGCGCAAATGAGCCTAAGTCCAGATAGCCGTTCTGAGCCGCGCTCATACTGGGACTTTCACAGCTTGAAAGCGGTTTGAACGCCAGCACAATGATGGACTTGGCCTCAGGCAGGAGTTTGGTGATTTCGTAGGACTTGGGGCTGTGATAGTCCTGAGCGCAGGCAAAGCCAACGTCATCCACACCCAGATCCAAAATATAATTGCGAATTTGTTCTTCCAATCTGAACACTCCTTGTAACTTTATTTATGTGTATATACACTTGTTATAAGAAAAAAATTAGGGCACCAGCGCTTCCAGCTTGGCAACCAGACGGTTAAATTGCGCTGTCTCTGTTTCACCCAGATATTCCTGCAAGGATGCCTGGGCCTGGTCCCATAGCGCCAAAGCACTGCCCAGCGCCGACTTGCCGGCCGCAGTAAGCTCAACCTGCCGGGACCGGGGATCTTCGCCCGCACGAACGGCAATAAGTCCGGCACTCAGCAGCGGCTTCATATTCCGGTTCAAGGTAGTCCGGTCAATCCGCATGATGTGCGCCAGCCTGGTAATGGTAACCGGCTCGGTTTGTTCGAGGTGCCGCAGCAGGGAATATTGGGCAATTTTAAGTCCGCTGGGTTCCAGCATCTTTTCATAAAACGCGCTCACTGCCCGGGAGGCACGGCGGATATTGAGACACAGACAGGGGCTGGACCGCTTCGGGAAATAACCGGCATCAGATTGCATCATGTTGATCACCTTTTCTGTAGTTAGCTGTATTAATGTGCATATACACGTATGTGATGTCTTTATATTATATCCTAAAACTCGTCATGTCAAGCAAAAATTCCACTACTGTGGCTGCCGTCTGATTGTCTTTTAAACGGTCGGTCCACACCTTGACAGCATCCCTTTTTAGTGACATAATAAGACAAAATAAAAGGCACCTTTAAAGGCAGTCCAGAGAGGCTGATAAGGTGAGCGGATTGCGATTAGCTACGCAATGTATTAGCTATCGTGGAAGGCTCTCTGTCAGCAATGGCAGAGAGCCTTTCCGTGTCTACAGGGTGCCTGACCTGAGGAGGAAAAATATGAAAGAAAATGTTCAGCTTGTTGATCGCGATTTTTCATTATCCGAGGTGCCGCAAACGGAAAGACGCGGGTTTTGGTCCATGTTTGTGCTGATGGTTGGTTTTACCTTTTTTAGTGCCAGCATGTGGGCCGGTGGCACACTGGGTGCCGGCTTGACTGCCTGGGAATTTATTTTTGCAGTCCTGGGCGGCAATATTCTTTTAGGTATTTATACCGGGGCCTTGAGTTATATTGCGGCCAGTACCGGGTTGTCGACCCATCTGCTGGCAAGATACGCATTTGGCGAGAAGGGCTCGCAGCTCGCATCACTGATGCTGTCAGTGACGCAAGTCGGCTGGTTTGGCGTTGGGGTAGTTATGTTTGCCCTGCCGGTGCAAAAGGTTACCGGTCTGAACCTGTATCTATTGATTGTCATCGGCGGACTGCTCATGTCGACAACCGCCTACTGGGGAATTAAGGCCTTAACTATCCTGAGTGTGATTGCTGTGCCCTCCATTGCCCTGCTGGGAGCTTATTCTGTGGGTAATGCCGTGGAATCCATCGGTGGCTTGCAAGCGTTAATGCTCCTGGAGCCGGCCGAAAAGCTATCCTTTGCTACGGCGCTGACAATCTGTATCGGTTCTTTCATCAGCGGCGGCACGCTGTCGCCTGATTTTACCCGGTTTGCCAAAACCAAGACCATCGGTGTGTCCACAACGGTCATCGCTTTCTTTCTTGGTAATTCGCTGATGTTTTTGTTTGGTGCGATGGGGGCTGCTGCTACCGGTCAGGCTGATATCTCTGAGGTCATGTTTCTGCAAGGGCTGATTGTTCCGGCAATTATTATTCTTGGCCTGAATATCTGGACAACCAATGACAATGCCTTATATGCTTCCGGTCTCGGGTTTTCGAATATTACCGGCATACCGAAACAGAAGCTTGTCCTGTTCAACGGCTTCATCGGGACACTGCTTGCTTTTTGGTTATATACTAATTTTATCGGTTTTCTGACCTTCCTGGGGTCAACACTGCCCCCCATCGGCGGCATCATTATTGCCGACTACTTCCTGGTACAGCGCAGATGTTATCCGCCCATTGCCGACATGCAGTTTGAAGCCGTAAGATGGCATGCGCTTGCCGCCTGGGCCGGCGGTGTAGCATTAGCCCACTTCGCGCCGGGAATTCCGCCGGTTAACGCCATTCTTGGCTCCGGGGTCGTATATGTAACGCTGTCAGCTTTACGGGGGACAGCGAAAGAGTCTGCAATGCAGCCGCGAAAGGCAGGGTAAGCCAATGTATATCCGGAATGCGCGTTTATGCGGAAAAGCAGGTTTGTGGGAAATTGCTATTAAGGCCGGTCAGATCGTGAGTATTACCGCACAAGCAGACGGTCTTGCCGAAAACCGGGAAGACATGATCGATGCTGAGGGGGGGCTTGTGCTGCCGCCGTTCGTTGAACCGCATGTGCATCTTGACGCGGTGTTAACCGCCGGCGAACCAAGATGGAATGCCAGTGGCACACTGTTTGAAGGCATAGCCTGCTGGTCGGAAAGAAAGCAGCTGCTGTCGCGTGCCGACATCAAGGCCCGGGCGACGGAGGCGTTAAAATGGCAGCTGGCCCAGGGTATCCAGCATGTAAGAACCCATGTTGACGTAACTGACCCGCAACTGGTTGCTTTGCAGGCCATGCTGGAAGTAAAAGCCGAAATGGCGCCCTGGATGGATTTGCAGATTGTAGCTTTCCCTCAGGAGGGTATCTGCTCCTTTCCGCGGGGCTTTGAATTGCTGGAAGAGTCGCTGGTTATGGGCGCCGATGTTGTCGGTGCCATTCCACACTTCGAATTTACCCGGGAATATGGTGTACAATCGGTCAAACAAGCCTTTGACCTGGCGGAAAAGTATAACCGCCTGGTTGATATTCACTGTGATGAAATTGACGATGAGCAATCTCGCTTTATCGAAGTTGTAGCAACCGAGGCGTACGAGAGAGGCATGGGCGAACGAGTGACGGCCAGCCATACAACGGCCATGCATTCCTATAACAATGCTTATGCCTACAAGTTGTTCCGCCTGCTGAAACTGGCTGATATTAATTTTGTCGCCAACCCGTTAGTCAATATCCATTTGCAGGGGCGGTTTGACACCTATCCTAAACGCCGCGGTATTACCCGGGTGAAAGAACTGCTTGAAGCCGGCCTGAATGTTTGTTTTGGCCATGATGACATTGTCGATCCCTGGTATCCGCTCGGGACCGGCAATATGCTGCAGGTGCTGCATATGGGGCTGCATGTATGCCAGTTGATGGGGTATGACCAAATTGCTGCCGCCTTGCAACTGATAACCCATAATAGTGCCAGAACCCTGCATATTCTTGACAACTACGGCATTGAGGCCGGGAAACCGGCCAATCTGATTATCTTGCCGGCCACCGACGGCTATGATGCCATCCGCCGTCAGGTTCCTGTGCGTTACTCGCTGCGGCAGGGCCGGGTAGTCGCCCAAACCCAGCCGGCCCAATCACAACTGTTTTTGCAGGCAGAACCGGAAACGGTGACTTTTGCCAGAAAATAATTGCAGTACATCCTTTGCAACAGCTCCAGCTCTCGGCCAGTGGCCGGAAGCGGGGGCTGTTTATATTTTGGCGTATACGCAAAAAAAAGAACCCACCCGGTAGGCAGGTTCATTTTGACTCACTTTCCAAGAATGGAAAGGGCTAATATATAAAAAACCAATGCTGCAATCGCAAAACAAATTCCTAGAATGAATGGAGCGGCGCGATAGAAGAAGTGCAAAGTATCTAGTGATTTTTCAACAGAACTGAGAAAAGATGCTCTCATTTCAATCCCTCCCTAGATATAATGCTTGTACCTATATTTTATCAAATTTTTGTTGGCATGGATAGTCTTTTCCTATTTATCTTTTCCCATCCGGCTTGCTAATTTTTTGCCGGCCCAGTAACAAAACTCCCCCCTGGTTCATAGCATGTAATATCTCCCCTATCACACAAAAAGGAGGTTTATACTTATGGGATTCGGTTTTGGCGGTGGCTGCGGCAATGGCAGTAATAGCTGGATTATAATCATCATTATAATCATTCTCTTATTCTGCTCGTTCAATAATGATTGCAATTCAACCTGCTAACATTATCCTGTGACTAAACTGCTCCGCACTTGCAATTCAAGCAGGAGTTAAAGACAGCTAAGTCCCTGGATGAGGGCGGCTGACGTTCAGCTGGGTTATATCCAACTGGAGCTGAGTTTGCTTTATCCTGTCATTATTATGCACAACGAATCTATGAGTATCGCCCGCTTAGATTACCGGTTTGTGCCATAGCCCCAAAATACAAGCCGTCTGCCTTCGGGTCGGCGGCCTGTTTATTTTTGTCTGGAATGCATAAGTTTGGCGCCTCAATAATGTCAGCAGTTGTCAGGACCGGCGTCAGCGGGTTTTAGCGGAGGGCATATGGGCCTGTATTGCGCTGTCTGCATAGTTAGCTTAGTCCATACACATTATGTTATAATGTAGAAAAGTAGATAAGCCAGGTGATGTAAATGGGGAAAATTGCCTTCATAGCACCCTCGCCCGAGATGCTGGTGGTAGGCCGGGAAGTAATTGCAGAATTAGGAATGGGGGAGAAGGTTGAGTCTTTTCTGGGGGGCTTGCAAGAGGGAGTTGAGATAGCCAGACAGGCAGAGGCCGCTGGCTTTGACGTTATTGTTACCCGGGGCGGTACGGCCAAGCTCATCCTTGATTCGGAGATAAAGATACCGCTTATCGAAATACCCATCACTATTCAGGATTTAGCGGAAGCCTTGCTTGCCGCACAGGTTATTACCGGGAAAAGCAACCCCAAAATCGGGGTATTGGCTTTTAGTAATATGATTTACAGTATTGAGGTCTTTAGTAAAGTAACAGATATTGATTTAACGATTTATCCTGTGTGCTCGGCCCTGGATTTTGCCAAAGAGGTTCACCGCGCGCTTAGCGTGCAAACAGATGTTATCATTGGCGGAATCGAGATCAACAGACTGGCGGCCAGCCTGGGGTCTAAAACCGTTCTGCTGGTTTCCGGCAAAGATTCCTTCCGGACAGCCTTTCTTCAGGCCAATAGCGTGTCCTATGCCCGGAAGCTTGAAAAAGAGCGGCTGCAAAAATTCCGGGTTTTGATTGATTATTCCGTTCAGGGGATCATTGGCATTGATTGTGAAAAAAGTGTTGAGGTATTTAATAATGCCGCCGAGCGGCTGTTGGGGTGTAAGGCAGTCGCTGCCGTCGGCAGGAATATCGAGGCAATATGTCCGTCTTTGCCTGTGGACAGGACTTTGCAGAGCGGCCAGGCCGGGCTTGGCGAGCTTATTGAGTTCAACGGACGCAAGCTGGTGGCCAACATTATCCCGATCACGATTGACGCCCATGTCACCGGTGTCATGATTACGATTGAAGATGTAGGACAAATTGTGGCAATGGAAGCTACGATCCGCAAAGAAATTTATAGCAAAGGACTCACCGCTCAATACCGTCTGAGCGACATTCTGGGGTCATCGGCCAAGATGACGGAAGTAAAACGAATTGCCGAGGAGTACGCTGCTACAGACGCCACTGTATTAATTATGGGCGCGTCAGGAACAGGCAAGGAAATGTTTGCGCAAAGTATTCATAATGCCAGCAGCCGGCGGCAGCGGCCTTTTGTTGCGGTAAATTGCGGGGCCATTCCCTCCAGCATATTGGAAAGTGAATTATTTGGCCATGTGGAGGGCGCGTTTACCGGAGCCAACAGGAAGGGCAAAGCCGGATTTTTTGAACTGGCCCATGGAGGCACCCTTTTTTTAGATGAAATTGGCGAGATGGGGAAATTAGCGCAGACAAGCCTGCTGCGCGTGATTCAGGAGCGGCGGGTAATGCGGCTGGGGGATGATAAATATCTGCCGGTTGATGTCAGGATTATTGCGGCTACCAATAAGAATCTGGCGCAATTGGTGAAAGACGGCCAGTTCAGAGAAGATCTGTATTACCGGATCAATGTATTGCCCTTGGAGCTGCCGGTCTTAAAAGAGCGTGCCGGCGATGCCGTCAGTATTGCCGAATATTTCATTACTACCTATAACCGCAGATTCTTCCGGTCGGTAACTTTGAGCCCGGAAGCTAAGGAATATATTCGTGTTTATGATTGGCCGGGCAATATCCGGCAGCTTCGCAATGTTATGGAACGCATCGTAGTTGTGGCCAAGGAGAATGTTATCTCCGGTGAACTGATGCGCAGCATGCTGGATATACCGGAAGAAGTTATCATCCCCCGCACCGAAACCGTGCTTGAGGATATTTCGGAAAAGGCCCGGATTCTGCGGGTGCTTGCCGAAAATGGATATAACCAGAAGGAAACGGCTAAATGCCTTGGCATTGACAGAAGTACGCTGTACCGGAAATTAAAGGCCCTGCGTATCGAGGTGAAAAAAATCTGCAACACGTGATGTGGTGTTTGCAACACGTGAGGAAGTCTGCAACAAATGTTGCGGGCTTTTTTTTATATTTCAGAAATTACCGTTTCGATTGAAAAAACTAACAATTGAGACTTTATCGGTGTTGTTCCCTATGATTCGACAAAATAATGAAACATACACGGCTTTGGCATGCTACTTGCATTATCATAGAAACATACAGAGCAATTCTGAAAATCGCATAACTGAATGGAGTGAAATTATGGACTGCCAAAAAAAGCCGGCCGGTACACCGGTTATTACCGAGATGCTGGTTATCCCTGTTGCCGGTCATGATAGCATGCTGCTTAATCTTAGTGGTGCCCATGGGCCCTACTTTACCCGGAATATAGTCATCCTCAAGGACAATGCCGGTCATTCTGGGGTTGGCGAAGTGCCGGGCGGCGAAGGGATCCGCAAGACCCTGGAAGACGCAAAAGCCTTGGTAGTGGGACAATCTGTCGGGAATTATAACAATATTCTTAACAAGGCCCGCAAGAATTTTGCTGACAGGGATGCCGGCGGCCGTGGCTTGCAAACCTTCGATTTGCGTATTGCCATCCATGCCGTTACCGCTCTGGAAGCAGCACTGCTGGACCTATTGGGCCAATTCCTGAATGTCCCGGTTGCCGCCTTGCTGGGTGAAGGACAACAGCGGGATAAAGTGGAGATGCTGGGCTATCTCTTTTATGTTGGCGACCGCAGCAAAACCGATCTGCCTTATCTGAGCGCTCCTGAGGAACAAGATGCCTGGCTGCGTTTGCGCCATGAAGAAGCGTTGACGCCGGAGGCCATCGTCCGGCTGGCAGAAGCGGCCCATGCGCGTTACGGGTTCAATGATTTCAAGCTAAAGGGCGGCGTGCTGCGCGGTGAAGAGGAAATCGAGGCGGTGACTGCGCTGGCCAAGCGTTTTCCCAACGCCCGGATTACTCTGGACCCTAACGGCGGCTGGCTGCTGGCAGATGCTATTAGGCTTTGCCGCGATATGCACGGAATTCTGGCTTATGCCGAAGATCCCTGCGGGGCTGAAAACGGCTATTCCGGCCGTGAGGTTATGGCTGAGTTCCGCAGAGCCACAGGCTTGCCGACCGCAACCAATATGATTGCCACCGACTGGCGGCAAATGGGGCATACCATTCAATTGCACTCGGTGGACATTCCGCTGGCCGATCCGCATTTCTGGACAATGCAAGGCTCGGTACGGGTTGCGCAGATGTGTCATGAATGGGGACTTACCTGGGGCTCTCATTCCAATAACCACTTCGATATATCTTTAGCCATGTTCACCCATGTAGGTGCCGCCGCACCGGGAAAAATTGCGGCCCTGGATACTCACTGGATTTGGCAGGATGGTCAGCGTCTGACCAAAGAACCGCTTAAAATTGTAGAAGGCATGATTGCTGTTCCGGAAAAACCGGGTCTTGGTATCGAGATTGACATGGAGCAGGTGGCAAAGGCCCATGAACTGTACCGGCAGATGGGACTGGGTGCCCGTGATGATTCGGCAGCTATGCAATATTTAATTCCCGGCTGGAAATTTGACAACAAACGTCCTTGCCTGGTTCGCTGATTTGCCAAACACAGAAGTGGTCTCCCGGAGGAAAGGATTTTGACCGCTTCTCAAGAATAAAACATAAAAACTGGAGGTTATGTTAACATGAAAATTGGATTTATTGGATTAGGAATTATGGGTAAACCCATGAGCAAAAACTTGATCAAAGCTGGTTATGATCTGGTAGTGCTTGATATGAACCAAAGCTCGGTGGATGAGGTTGTTGCCGCCGGCGCGGCGGCCGCCGCTACGCCCAAGGCGGTAGCGGAACAGACAGATATTATTATTACCATGCTGCCCAATTCCCCGCAGGTAAAAACGGTAGTGCTGGGAGAAAACGGTGTCATTGAAGGCGCTAAGCCAGGGGCTGTTGTGGTGGACATGAGTTCGATCGCACCGCTGGTCAGCCGTGAAGTGGCCGGGAAACTTGCTGCCAAGGGTGTGGAGATGCTGGATGCGCCGGTAAGCGGCGGTGAGCCTAAAGCCATTGACGGCACGCTCTCGGTAATGGTTGGCGGCAAGAAGGAAGTATTTGAAAAATGCTATGATGTTATGAAAGCCATGGCAGGTTCGGTTGTACTTACCGGTGAGATAGGTGCAGGCAATGTAACCAAACTGGCCAACCAGATTATTGTAGCCATCAATATCGCCGCTATGTCGGAAGCGCTTGTTTTGGCAAGTAAGGCCGGCGTTGAACCGGAACTGGTGTATCAGGCTATCCGGGGTGGTTTGGCAGGCAGCACTGTGCTTGACGCCAAAGCACCACTGGTACTGGACCGCAAATTTGACCCGGGCTTCCGCATTAATCTGCATGTCAAAGACCTGGCGAATGTGCTGGAAACCTCGCATGAAGTCGGAGTGCCGCTGCCGCTTACCGCCGCCGTTATGGAAATGATGCAGGCGCTCAAAGTGGATGGTATGGGCGATAACGATCATGGCAGTCTGGTAAGATATTATGAAAAGCTGGCACAAGTGGAAGTGAAGCGCTAAAGTATCAATAAGTTCAGCAAAAGGCGGAAGGATAATGACAAAACAAGAACGTATGGCAGGCCTGTTGTTAGTTTTGCTTGGTATGGCAGTGGTGTACTATGGCTTTTCCGTTTTGACGGTCGGTACGATACAAGAACCCGGTCCCGGCTTCTTCCCCGCCATCTGCGGGACAGGTATCGTTATTCTCAGTGTAATCTGGTTTATCACCAGTCTTAAAACAGAAGCCTGCGCCGCGCCGCTCTGGGAAAAAGGGGCATGGTTATCTCCTTTGATAGCCGTTATTCTCATAGCCGTTTATGCCTCCATTATGGAAATATTGGGCTATATATTGGCCACAATCGTGTTTTTGATTGCCTGGCAGCAGGCGATTGAACGGGAGAAATGGTTAAAGACAGGGATAATAGCCATTGTCGGTACCACGGTTATGTATGTGCTGTTTGCCTATTTGCTGGGAGTGCCGTTACCGGAGGGAATACTAATAGCTGATTAAAAAGGTGGCTTAAAATGGAAATATTTCAAGGATTAGTTGACGGCTTTGGTATAGCGTTGACTGGAAACAACCTGCTTCTCTGTTTCCTGGGGGCGCTTTTAGGCACTGCGGTAGGCGTATTGCCCGGATTGGGGCCATCTGCCACAATATCTCTGCTGTTGCCGATTGTCTACTCGCTGGGTTCACCGGCTTCGGCGTTAATCTTTTTAGCCGGAATATTTTATGGTGCCATGTATGGCGGTTCAACAACCTCGATACTGCTTAAGATACCCGGCGAGGCGGCATCGGTAGTTACTGCCATTGATGGTTATGAAATGGCCAAAAAAGGACGGGCGGGGGCGGCGCTTGCTATCGCGGCCATCGGCTCCTTTGTCGCCGGTACGGTAGGGGTTATCGGGCTGACCTTTGTCGCGCCGCCGCTGGCGGAATTCGCTCTCCGGTTTGGTCCGCCCGAATATTTTGCCCTGATGCTGATCGGTCTTTTATTGGCGGTGTTTTTGACCGGCGGCTCGGCGTTAAAAGGAACCATCATGCTGTTCGTAGGGATATTGCTGGCCAATGTAGGCGTTGACCCAATATCCGGCAAAGAGCGATTCACGTTTGGTGTTCTGGCATTGCAGAACGGATTTGATTTCGTAACCTTAGCCATGGGCTTGTTCGGCTTAAGTGAAGTTTTTGTTACCCTGGAAAGCAAGGGCGGAGCCGAATTTGTTACCAGAAAAATTGGCAAGCTTTTCCCCAACGCGCAGGAGTGGGCCGAGAGTAAGTGGGCCATCTTCCGCGGCTCGATCATCGGCTTTTTCACCGGCGTTATTCCTGGCGGCGGCGCTATCGTAGCCTCGTTGACCTCCTATGCGGTGGAGAAAAAAATAGCTAAAAATCCGGGCGAATTTGGCAAGGGGGCCATTGCCGGGGTCGCAGGTCCCGAATCGGCGAACAATGCGGCCTCCAGTTCTTCCTTTATTCCCTTGCTGACGCTGGGAATTCCCTGTAATGCGGCTATTGCCATGATTTTTGCCGCCTTGCTGGTTCAGGGCATTACACCAGGTCCTTTCCTGATTGTAGAACATCCCGATGTTTTCTGGGGTGTAATTGCGTCAATGTATATTGGTAATGTCATTCTGCTCATCCTGAATCTGCCGTTAGTGGGGTTATGGGTGCAGTTAATCAGGGTGCCGTTTGGAATATTAGGACCAATTATCGTCATGTTTACGGTGGTAGGCTGCTATAGCCTGGAAAATGACATGTTTAATGTGTTTATGTTTCTTGTCTTCGGTATTGTGGGGTATATTCTGAGAAAACTGTGCTTTGATCCGGGCCCCATGTTGATGGCGTTTATCCTTGCTCCGCTAATAGAGAACGCGTTGCGCCAGTCGCTGTTGATGTCTGCCGGTGATTTTTCGATTTTTGTTTCACGGCCGATATCTGGCACACTGATGGCTGTTTTTGCACTTATCATCATTGGCCAGCTGGTTGTGGCCTTTAAGAACAGGAACAAAAAGGCTGAGTGTGTAGTAGACGAGTAGAACGGTGGGTTTTCTGAGAGGGGTAAAAATAAAAAGAGGGGGAGACACAATGATTGGTAAGATGAATAAGAGCAAGTGGAAAGTGGTCGTAGGCGGATTGCTGGCAGTTTCTATGCTGGGACTTGTCACCGGATGTGGCAAATCAGCCGACACGAAGAAAGAGGGGGAAAAGGCTGCCTTTAAACCGGATAAACCGATTACTCTGGTAGTACCCATGGCAGCCGGCGGCTCTACCGATATGCTTGGCCGCACCATTGAAAAAGTCTGGACAAAATATAGTTCACAGCCGATCCAGATTCTGAACAAGCCGGGCGGCGGCGGGGTTGAAGGCTCCAAATATGTATCCCGTGCCAAGCCTGACGGCTATACCTTGCTGATGGGTACCGGTTCCGGCCATGACATCGTTATGCCGCATATTCAAAAAGTTGAGTATGATCCGTTCAAAGATCTTACCTTTGTTTCGCGCCTGTCCATCCACACGGTAGTTGTGCTGGCGCCGGCCGATTCGCCGTTTAACTCCATCAAAGATGTGGTTGAGTGGGCTAAGAAAGAGAATAAACCTGTTACAGCCGCTGTATCCACCAAGGCTGGTGCCGTTGACCTGGTAATGCGTGGTTTGGGCAAATCGACAGGCATTAACATTACTCCCATTCCGCATGCCGGCGGTGCACAGGCATTGACCTCGCTGATGGGCAACCAAACAACTATCGGTGGTGCTCATCCTACCGAAGCCATGTCCCAGATTAAGGCCGGCCGGGTGAAACCGCTTGGTATTGCCACCCTGGAAAGAGACCCTGCTATGCCCAATGTTCCTACATTAAAAGAACAAGGAATTGATTTCTATACCTGGGGTTCCATTAAAGGCATAGCTTTACCGAAAGATACTCCGAAAGAAATCGTCGACTACTATGCCGATATCTTCAAAAAGATCAGCGAAGACCCTGAATACAAGAAAACTATGGATGATATGATGCAGCCGGTCATGTATCTTGGACCGGACGAGTTTGCCAAGAACCTGAAACAAGCGAGTGACGACTATGCCAAACTGATCAAAGAAACCGGTTTGGATAAATAGTAAGACCGCCGAACAGGGTGCCGGCAGTGCAGCAGGCGACGGTAAGTGCCTGCTGCCCCGTCCCCCCGGTTGACATACTGGAAAAAGGATGAAATTGCCATGTTCATGGTTGTTTCTTCAAACGTCCACTGCTTATGGTGATTTGATCTTTTTTTATAGAAGGTATATATGTTGTGCGCGCCAACACAAAATCCGTGCAGACGCGCCGTTATACAACGCTGCGCCGCTGGCGCTTAACCTCCGTTTATGGATAACGGCCGCCTGCGCCTCAATTGTTTTGTTTACCTGCAAGACAGCAATAGCTATCAATAAATGAACTAAATGGGGGAGAAAGCAATGATGACTTACCGGGAGAGAATGCTGGCAACGCTGGAGGGACGGCCAACCGATTGTATTCCCTTCGTGCCGCGTCTTGATTTGTGGTATCGGGCAAACAAATATAAAGGTACGCTGCCTGACAAGTATAAGAATGCCACCTTGATGCAGATTGTGGAAGATTTGGACATCGGGGTTCATACCGTTTCGGCTGACCGCAGTCTATATGACGATTCGCTGGATATCGTCGACAGGGCGCTTGGCATTTGGCGGGTCCATCACAAGCCGCACCGTCCGGCGCTGAAGAATATCAAGCGGAATATCACCTATCAGGGCGATACCACCATTGTTGAGTACCTTACACCGCATGGCAATATCCGGACAAAAACAGTTTATGACGAATCTATGCGTAAAGCCGGGATTTCGTTATCCCATGTCAGCGAGCACGCCATTAAAAGTGTGGATGATTTTGAGGCTGTGGGTTATATCTTTGAAAATATGGATGTTTATGCCGATTATGAGGGAATGGAGCGGCAGAAAGAGGAAATTGGCGACCGGGCGCTGCTAGTGGGTACGGCCAATATGGGAGCTTCGGCTATGCACTATATCATTCACGAACTTATGCCCTATGACTTATTTTTCTGCGAGTATTATGACAACTATGATGAGTTGGTACGTCTGGCTGAACGCATCACTCCTTATTTCAACAAAGTTGTTGACATTGCAGCCAATAGCCCGGCTGATATCATCCAGTCAGGCACCAACTATGATGCCTCGATTACCTGGCCGCCTTTCTTCGAAAAGCATATATTGCCCAATATGATTGAGACTGCCGACAAGCTTCATGCTAAAGGCAAGTTTATGCTGAACCATACTGACGGTGAAAACAAGGGGCTCTTGCAGTACTATGTACAAGGCAAGCTTGATATTGCCGACTCCATTTGTCCTGCACCGATGACTTCGCAAACCCTGCGGGAGATCAGAGAAGCCTTTGACAGCAAGATTACTATCTGGGGCGGTATCCCCTCGGTTTCCGTTCTGGAAAATTCGATGAGCGACTATGAATTTGAAAGCTATTTGGACGACTTGTTCCTGCAGATGGGCAAGGGTGATCATCTTATCCTGAGCATCGCTGATACAGCACCGCCGGAAATGAAATTTTCACGCTTAGAGCGGATTGCCAGACTTGCCAAAGAGTTCGGGCCTGTTAATTCTTAATACAGGCAAAAGTGATAAATAATGGGGGAAGAAATTATGGAACAATTAATGAGTGCCATTCGCGAAGCCGTTTGGAACCACGATTCTAAAAAGGTTAAAGCCTTGGTAGAGCAAGCTGTGGCCGAGCAGGTTGATATTAATACAATTGTTAATGATGGTCTTGTCAGCGGCATGAATGCCTTGGGAGCAAAATTCAAATCAGGTGAGGTATTTATGCCGGAAATATTGGTCTCCGCCCGGGCCATGGGAGCCGGCATGGCGGTCATCAAACCGCTCCTGGCACAAGCCGGGGTTAAGGAGAAAGGCATTTTCCTCATCGGTACAGTCAAAGAAGACCTGCATGATATCGGCAAGAACATTGTCAATGCTATTTTTGAAGGCTCCGGTTACAAGGTTGTTGATTTGGGCATTAATGTGCCGTCAGAAAAATTTATCGAAGCCATTGAAGAACACAAGCCGGATATTGTGGGGTTGTGTGCCTTGCTTACTACTACTATGGTAAATATGAAGGAAACGACAGCTGCTATCAAAAACAAGTTTCCTGGCACAAAAATTATTGTCGGCGGCGCTCCGATAACCCAAAACTTTGCTGATGAAATCGGCGCCGATGCCTATGCCCAGGATGCAGCCGTTGCTGTCGAAAAGGCTAATATGCTGATTGGCGCATAAGCTTCAACCATTGTTATGAAAGGGGATTTCTCGCCATGATCATTGTCGGGGAAAGAATTAATACCAGCCGCAAAGGTCTGGAACCGGCTGTTAAGAGCCGGGATGCCGCATTCATTCAGGCAGAGGCCGAAAGCCAGCTGAAGGCAGGCAGCACTTATATTGATGTAAATTGCGGCACACTGATTGGCGATGAGCCGGAAGCCTTAAGCTGGCTTGTTCGGACAGTACAGGAAAAAACAGACGCTGCCTTATGCATCGACAGCCCTAATCCGGCAGCGTTGGCAGCGGCGCTGAAATTCCATAAAGGCAAAGCACTGATAAACTCTATCAGCGGCGAAAGCGGCCGCTATGAGCCGGTTGTGTCTTTAATCCAGGAGTATAAGGCCTCGGTTGTGGCTTTGGCTATGGATGATGCCGGGATGCCGTCAACAGTGAAAGACCGTCTGGCGGCAGCCGACAGGCTGATTACCCGCCTGACCAAAGACGGGGTTGCGGTGGAAGATATCTATATTGATCCGTTGATTCAGCCTATTTCAACAGACGGAACACAGGCAATGGCAGTTTTTGAAACCATTTCCACCATCATGAAAGCCTATCCCGGAATCCACACCATCTGCGGCTTGTCCAATGTTTCTTTTGGCTTGCCGGGACGGGGTCTCTTAAATCGTTCTTTCGTAATTATGTGTATTACCGCCGGCTTGGATGCGGTTATCTGCGACCCTTTGAATACCGAAATGATTAAAGCCATCTACGCTGCCGAAGCCTTAAGCGGCAGAGACGAGTTCTGCATGGAATATATTGATGCCTTCCGGGCCGGACGTCTGGCTTAGAGGGATACAGGGAGGATATAGCATGAGTAGCAAAACCAGCTTCAAACCCCAGGGAATTATTCCGGCGGTGGTTACACCGCTTACACCGGCAGGTAAATTTAATGAACAGGCAATGCGCCAGTTAATCAAGTACCTGATTGACGGCGGTGTACACGGCCTCTTCATTACCGGCACAACCGGAGAATTTTACGGGTTGACGCCGGAAGAAAAACGTGAGATTTTCCAGGTTACCTTAGATGAAACCAACGGCCGGATTCCTGTTTATGCCGGAACTAACGGGATTACCACCCGCGAGAGTGTCATGCTGACCCAACTGGCCGAAGAATGCAAGATCGATGCGGTTTCTGTTTTGACGCCGATGTTTATTACCCCCAGCCAGGACCAGTTATATACCCATTACCAAACCATTGCCGCTAATACCTCGCTGCCGGTATTGCTGTATAATAATCCACCCAAAACCGGCGTTAATCTCACGGCGGCTACTGTGGCTAAGCTGGCTGACATTCCGAATATTGTCAGTATCAAAGACTCCAGCGGCGACCTTACGCTCACTGCCGAGTACATCCGCCTGACTCAGGGCCGTGAGGATTTTAACGTGCTTATGGGCCGCGACACATTGATATATGGAGCACTCTGCTATGGTGCGGCAGGTTCAATTGCCTCCTGCGCCAACGTGGCACCAAGGCTTTGCGCCGATATTTATGACAAATTCATGGCCGGTGACCTTAAAGGATCGCTTGAAGCTCAGTTTAGGTTAGCGCCGCTGCGCATTGCTTTTACTATTGGCACCTTCCCGGCGGTTATCAAGGAATCGCTGGCATTACTCGGTATCGATGCCGGACCTTGCATGGAACCGGTAGGCCCGATGACAACAGAGGAACGGGAAAAACTTCGCCAGGTGCTTATTGGCATGGGGCTGCTCAAGTAAATTAATTAGGAAAGGTCGCTGAGTTCACGCGGCGGTAATGCCGCGTGAGAGGCGGCCTTTGTTTGTCCTGGCAGAAAGTAGAGCTTTCTATAAAACCATAGCAAAAGGCGGTGGAGAAATGTCAATTATTACAGAAATGCTGGAACAGGTAACTTTGCCCAAAATGGTTAAAATCAGGCAGAAGTTTCCGGCTGCCGAGCTTCAGGATGTGGCCCAAACGGTGAGGGAACAGCTTGCCAAACCGGAGATTGCCGGCCGCGTCAAAACCGGAATGCGGGTGGCCGTGGCTGTGGGCAGCCGTGGGATGACCGATATTTCATTAATTGCCCGGGTTGTTGTTGCAGAACTTAAAAGACTGGGGGCACAGCCCTTTATTGTTCCTGCCATGGGCAGCCACGGGGGCGCTACGGCTGAGGGACAAAGCGCAGTGCTGGCCGGGCTGGGTGTTACCGCAGAGAGCGCCGGCTGTCCGGTACTGTCGTCAATGGAGACGGTGGAATTAGGTGTAATAGAGAGCAGCGGCCTGCCGGTGTTAATGGATAAGCATGCCTTTGAAGCCGATGGTATTGTCGTCATTAACCGCATCAAGGGGCACAATGCCTTCAGCGGGGCGGTGGAAAGCGGTCTGAGTAAGATGATTTCCATTGGCCTGGGCAAACAAAAAGGCGCCGACGCCTGCCATGCCTTTGGCTTTAAGCATATGGCCGAGCAGATTATTGCCATGGCTGAGATTAAATTAGCCAAAGCCAATTTCCTGTTTGGCGTTGGCACCGTGGAAAATGCCTATGACCGGATTACCAGGCTGGTGGCTGTACTGCCGGCAGACATTATTGCCACCGATAAAAAGCTGTTGCCGGAAGCAAAGGCCAATCTGCCGAAGATTCTGTTTGAGCATATTGATGTGCTGGTAGTCGATCAGTTGGGCAAAGAGTTTTCCGGCGGCGGGATGGACGTGCATACCATCGGGCGGTCTTCTACCGATTATGCCTGTTCGGCGGTTGCTTCGCCGGAGCGGCTGGTGGTCCTGGATGTTACCGATTACAGTCATGGGAACTGCTGTGGCATGGGTTTGGCAGATTTAGTGACAAGGCGGTTGTTTAACAAGATAGATTTTGAAGTTACTTATGCCAATGTCTTAACCTCAACAGGCACCCGTTCGGGGCGGATACCTTTAATCATGGACTCAGACCGCCTGGCGATTCAGGGGGCGGTGAAGACCTGCGGCGTTCCTGACAGCAAACGGCTGCGGCTGGTGCGTATCCCCAATTCGCTGCACCTGGAAGAGATTTATATATCAGAAGCCATGCTGCCGGAAGCCAAGGCCTGTGCCGATATCGACATTCTTACCCAACCCCGGGAGTGGACGTTTGACGCCGCCGGCAACCTTAACGACATCGGTTTTGCTAAAAAGGAGGGTTAATGTTATGGAAAAACACATGGAACGCCTGCCATTTCCTGCGAAAGTTTTTCGGGGACCGGGCGCGTTAAAGCATGTAGGCGATTTTTGCAGGACACAAGGTAAGAATGCCTTTATTTTGGGTGGAAAAACCGCATTGCTGAAAACAGAGGAACAGCTGGCAGCCTCGCTGACTGAAGCAGGTGTCAAAGTTGTTGCCACTGAATGGTATGGCGGCGAATGTACTATGGAAAATATCGAACATCTGGCAGGGGCGGCGGCAGCGCAAAAGGCCGATTTTATTATTGCAGTTGGCGGTGGCAAGGCACTTGACACCGGCAAAGCGGTTGCCGCTAAAAGCAAGCTGCCGGTAATTACGGTACCGACGATCGCGGCTACCTGCGCGGCTGCAACACCCCTTACGGTACTTTATAACAACAAAGGTGAATTTACCAGTAACCTGTTTTTAGCAGACTGTCCGGCTGCCATCGTTATTGATACAGCTATTATCCTGGCTACTCCGGTATCCTGGCTGATTGCCGGCATGGGGGATACGCTGGCGAAAATGTATGAACTGCGTGCCGCAGCCGCCTGCATGGCACCCACAAGTTTAACAATATCGGCTGTGATGAATGGTCAAATCTGCTATGATATTATTAAGCGGTTTGGCGCTGAAGCCAGACAAGCGGTTGAAAGCCAAACCCTGTGCGACGCTTTTGACTCCATTGTGGATGCCATTATTCTGGCTGCAGGTATTTCTTCCATCTTTGGCGGGGACAAGCTGCGTAATGCTGCGGCGCATGCCATTTATAACGGCTTTACTAAAATACCTGCGACCCATGCTGTTGCTCATGGCTCAATTGTCGGTTATGGCAATTTATGCTTGCTGGCCTTGGAAGGCCGTGCAGATGCTGAAATTATAGAAGAAATTACCCTGGCGCAAAATTGCGGGATTCCCACAACCTTAAAACAAATTGCCGATTTGTCGGACGATGAAATGCGGCTTGGTGCCGAGGCTTCCTGCAAGGCGGCGGCCATGTCCTGCATGCCTTTTCCTGTAACGGCAGAGATGGTGCTTGACGCTATCCGGCGGGTGGACGCTCTGGCCGCGCGTTAGACGGGAAATGAAACTACTTTGTAAAATTGTGTTGTTGGCTTTGGCAGGTCTGCATCTTATCAAACCTTTTGTCACTATTGATCTATCGGCGGCAATCTGTATTGCAGCCGTCGTTGTTCTGCTTTCAGGTATGACCATGATGGGCAAAGGTTTTTTTAAAGCAACGCTGACTTTTCTGTTTATTGGCCTCGCGCTGCTAGTTTATTTTGGACAGCCGCTGTCAATTTGGACAGCGGCTGTTACTTCCATGACCAATGTTATTGCCATACTGGTAATTATGCAGACCTTTTCCATACCCATAAAAATTGGTCAATATAATACCGCGCTGCAATATTGGCTCAATAAATCTGTCAGGGGGGAAGGTCCGCTCTTCCTGCTGACCACTGCCGCTACCCATGTTTTTACCAGCTTTTTAATGTTTGGCGCTATTCCTGTGATGATCTCGCTCATGGAACATACGCTGAAAAAATCGGTGGGCAATTATCAGCGCTTTATGGCGGCAGCCGTGTCGCGCGGCTATGCGCTGGCCTCCTTATGGGCGCCTGGGGCCATTAATCTTTTTCTGGTGATTCAGGCAACCGGCGTAAGCTGGTCTGCCGTATTCGTACCTGGTGTAATATTAAGTTTTATTGGAATGGCTATATCGTATGGTATTGAGAGTAAGCTGCAGCTGAAAGCTGACGCTGTCCGGCCTGCTGTGTCAGGGGCGCAAGCCCTGCCGGCTGAAAAACCGGCAGGGCGCAGAGTGCTCCATATATTTTTGGCAGTCGCCGGCCTGATAATGCTTACCCTGCTGTTTGACAGGCTGCATATTGGCGCCACTTATAACCGGATTATTTTAGCCGGCTTTGTGGTTATTTTCGCCTGGTTGTCCTGGCTTAGCCGTGAATTCAGCATCACAGCGGCAGTTAAAAGTTACTGGCAGGAAGGTGTTCTCAAAACAGCCGACCTTGCGCCCTTTTTTATCGCGATGGGGATTTTTTCCACCGCCCTGGAGCATTCCAGCTTTATGGTAATGCTGCAGGCCGCTTTGCAACAGGCTGCCGGCGTCTTAGGTGTTTTCTCCATTGTCCTGGTGCCGCTGCTCATCATCCTGGCCGCAGTATTTGGGCTCCACCCGTTTATGACGATTGTCATGTTTGGCAAAATCCTCACCCTACTTTCCCTGCCGGTTACTTCGCTTACCCTGGCGCTGTGTCTTGCCGTGGGTGGGTCAATTTCCTATATGGTCTCGCCGTTTGCGGGGTTAATTCTGACACTGGCAAAAATGATTAATGCCAAGGCGGAAGAGGTAGCACTGCGTTGGAATTGGCAATTTTGTCTGGTATACTTTTTTGTAGGGATAGTATTTGCCTATTATTGGGGACAGAACATGTAAAGGGGGACGGGTATGATTAAGCAGGAGCTTCACGTAATATATGGCACCAATTACCGCCAGATGGTTAAAGACCTGCTGGCGAAAATGCAGCTGGCCGCCGGGCTTGACAGTCAGATGCAGGTGGCCATTAAGCCGAACTTAGTGGTCGCCAGGGAAGCCAGCCAGGGGGCAACCACCACCCCAGCTGTTATTGAAGGAATTATCGAGTACCTGCAGGCGAATGGCATATATAATATCAGCATTATGGAAGGCTCCTGGGTAGGCGATGATACCAAGCGGGCCTTCAGGGTCTGTGGGTATACCGCTATTGCCCAAAAGTACGGCGTGCCTTTGTATGATTTGAAAGACGATGACTTTCAGGTGAAAAGAGTAGGGGAGCTGGAGCTAAAAGTCTGCAAGAAGCCGTTAACGGCGGATTTTCTGATCAATGTGCCGGTGCTTAAGGCGCATTGCCAGACTCTGCTTACCTGTGCCCTGAAAAATTTAAAAGGCTGTATTCCGGACAGTGAAAAACGCCGGTTTCATCAAATGGGCCTGATGAAGCCCATTGCCTATTTGGGCAAAGCACTACCCCCGGGAATAACCATTGTTGATGCGATAGCCGGTGATCTCACTTTTGAGGAAGGCGGCAACCCGGTGCGGATGGATAGAATTATTGCCGGACGCGATCCGGTGTTGCTTGATGCCTATGCCGCCTGGCTGCTGGGGTATTCGCCGGCAGATATTGAATATATTGGCATTGCTGAGCGTATCGGTGCCGGTTCTGCTGATTTGGCCGGAGCCCAAATCATAGAGCACAACACCGGGCATAAGCAGGCAAGCCGGTTTCAGCCGGGCAACCGGGCCAAACAGCTGGCGCGGCATGTAATCGCGAAAGAAGCCTGTTCTGCCTGTTATGGCAGTTTGATCCATGCGCTGCAGCGGCTGGAGGATAACGGCACTCTCCGGTTGCTCAGGCAGCCTGTTTGTATTGGGCAAGGTTACCAGGGGCAGGCTACAGCCGGCTTGGGCATCGGTCAGTGCTTGCGGCAGTGCGGCAGCTATGTACCCGGCTGTCCGCCGACCGCCAAGAGCATTGTTGACTTTCTTGAAAAACAGCTGCGTTAACTAAATAGAAAAAAACGGGTCAGCCTGGTTGTGTCAGGCCGACCCGTTTGGCTTTATCCGAGGTGTTATCGTGACTACCGGCTGTTCATTTTGCTGCCGGTAACCAGCAGGCGGCACAGCCTGCCTGTTGCGGCTTGCACCAGCGCGGCAGCCGAGCTTAGGCATTCATCAAGTGTCATGGGATGGGGAACAATGCTCATTATGCCATCAATACCGTGCGCTAAGACCTGCTCATGATCTTTGCCCAAACCGCCTGACAGGCAGACTGTGGGGACATTGTGACGCTGGGCAATTTTGGCTACCCCGACAGGGGCTTTACCGAAGGCTGTCTGAAAATCGGTATTACCTTCGCCGGTAATAACCAAGGCGGCCTCTTTGACTATGTTTTCAAAACCGGTGGTTTCCAGCACAATTTCCACCCCGGGTTTAAGCTGGGCATTGGTAAAGAATAGCAGTCCGGCGCCTAATCCCCCGGCGGCGCCTGCTCCCGGCAGCTCGGCTATGTCCTTGCCGGTAGCGGTTTTGGCGATAATGGCAAACTGGTGAAGCGCGGCGTCCAACTCGGCTACCATGGCCGGAGTAGCCCCTTTTTGCGGTCCGTATACGGCAGAAGCGCCTTTGGGCCCGCACAAGGGATTGTCCACATCGCACGCCACCATAATCGAGGCCTCGCTCAATCTGGCATCCAGACCGGAGAGGTCGATAGCCGCCAAACCGGCAAGAGTGCTGCCGCCATACGGCAGTTCCTGCCCGGCGGCATCCCGGAATTTGGCGCCCAGGGCCTGGGCCATGCCGACACCGCCGTCATTGGTTGCGCTGCCGCCAATACCAATAATAAACTTTCTGATGCCTTGTTCCAGGGCGGCCTTAATCAGCTGGCCTGTACCAAACGTAGTGGTGATGCGTGGGTCCCGCTTTGCTTTAGGTACCAGCGGCAGGCCTGAGGCAGCCGCCATTTCAATGACTGCCGTTTCACCGTCGCCTAACAGGCCCCAAAAAGCGGTTACCGCTTCACCTAAAGGCCCGGCTACCGTTTGCTGAATTATGCGGCCGTTAGTGGCTGTTACCAAGGCTTCTACGGTGCCTTCGCCACCGTCGGCGATAGGAACCTTATACACCTCGGCCTGCGGGAAGACAGAGAGGATTCCCTGTTCCATAGCTGTAGCCACAGCTACGGCCGAGAGGCTGCCTTTATAGGAATCGGGAGCTACGACAATACGCATTGATTAATCACTCCTTAGTAAAATAACTATGTATCTTTATTGTACTGATTATTCCGACCTTTTTCAATTATCGGCATTTACTAACATTAGTGTCTTTTACCTGACGTAAATTAGTGATTTTGTACAATGTAAGTGCAGAATAATCCCTATTATTGCCGGTATTTATGTATAATATAAACAGTAGGCTGGCGCCTGTCTGCGCTTTCGGGCAGAGACGGGACACCAGGTGGGAGGCAAAGCTATGATTATCACGGCAGAATTAGCTCAGCACATTGTGGATAATATTATGCCGCTGGTCCAGCAAAATATCAATATTATGGATAGTGCCGGCGTGATTGTCGGGTCCGGCCAAAAGAGCCGGCTCAATACCTATCATCAGGGTGCGATGGAGGTTATCCGCAGCGGGCAGGTTGTAGAAATATTTCCTGAGGATATGGAGCGTTATCCCGGGGCGCTGCCTGGTTTAAACTGGCCCATTGTTCTCGGCAGCCAGGTGGTTGGTGTGGTGGGGGTTTCCGGCCATCCCGACAAGGTGCGAAATACTACTAAGCTGGTAAAAATGGTCACAGAACTCATTTTGGAGCGGGAAAACCTGGTAGAGGAATTCAGAGCCAATCTTCAGCTCAGGGAACAATTTATGCAGCATGTTTTGTCAGACCGCTATCAGGACAATTCTATAGCAAAAACAGCAAAATTGTTGCGCTTTAATCTAAACCTGCCGCGGCTGGTGGCGGTGGTTTCTGTTGGCCTTATCATCCGGGATGCGTGTAATCAGTATGGGGTGCATGATTTGGTAGCGCTTAGGACAAGGGAAACACTCGCCCAACTGCTGGAGCATTCCTCGCTGCTTGATTCCCAGGACCTGTTTGTTTTTTTTGAAGATGAATTGGTTATTCTCAAACAATTCCCGGCAGCTGCCGGCGAGGCTGAGTTTTATCAATGGGGCTCAGCCATACTTTCACTGCTTGGCGGCCCGCAGCAGCAAGGGTTGCGTATGGGGCTGGGGAGTTTTACCGGCTCGCCGGCAGAACTTCATGAGTCATACAAGGAGGCCATATTCTCGCAAAATAATAAAATAGCCGGTACTGCTGTTGCTTCCATTTATGATTTTGATATACTTGTCGATTATCTCATCAAGGAGCCGGGCGCTATTCATTCTTGTCTGGCGTTGAAGAAATTGAAAGACCTCATACTGGCACAGCTTGACCGCAAATATGATATGCGCAATACCGTCAATGCCCTGTTGGATAATAACCTGAACGTGTCAAGCGCGGCTAAGGCATTATTTGTCCATCGCAACACCCTGGTTTTCCGTTTGGAAAAACTAAAAGAACTGACAGGGTTGTGTCCCAGTCAGTCCTTAAATCATGCGATGCTTTGCCGGATACTATTCAGTTATTAATCCTGATGGGCCGGGCAGCGTTCGCCGGTGAGCCTGTCCAGCCAGGTAAGCCCGGAATAGTTTATTGCTTCACGCGGGTCGAGGGTGAGAATGCTGTTTAAGCAGGTTTCACAAATTTTTTTGCCGGCGCTGGCAATGAGTTTTTCGGAAACCCCTAATTTTTGCAGCCGCAGCCGGCGGTCGTCGACAGCAATATCCTGCAGGTCTACTGCCTCGCTGCCTGCTACAACAAGGCCTGCCGCCCGGGTACAATCAGCATCGGCAACCATGGTGTAGGCTTTATTCTTTTCTCTGGCCAGCGTTTGGTATTTGTTGGTATAATAAGCAGCCAGGCTGCTGTTAATAATCAGTTTTTGAAATTTCCCATGCTCCAGGGCTTCGGCAATTTCCGGATAAAGGGCAGCTTCTTTCACCTGGTCCTGGGTGAGGAATGCAATGACCTGTTCTCTGAATACCCCTAAATAAGCCTGCTTTTCTTCCTTCTTTATTTCCGGTCCGCCATGCAGGCCTGCGAGGAGGGTTTGCTCCAATGCGTCTTTCTGGTTCCAGACTTGACAGATTTTGTTGGTATCATTCAGCATGCTGCGCACCTCACTCTTTGTATATGTAGTACAGGTTATATTATGCCCTAATTGGTCGAAAAAAGGAAGTCAATATTTGTGGGCCGCGGCAGGAGAATAAGATTCAATCGCCAATTAATATATTGAATATTCTAATAAAAAGAAAGGGGTGTTTGTATGCGCAGTGAAATTGCGGAGCGGTTAAAACTTAGATACGCGCCGGTAGCCATTGTTTTTACCAATGAAAAGCCGGAAAAGGCTTTAGAGTTTGCCGAGGGGCGCTGGGGGTGTGCGGCAGCCATGTTAACTGCTGCCGCCAAAGGGCGGCAGGCTGTGTTCAGCCGCAGCACCTTTGGCTGTCCGGGTGGTAGTGTTGGTTTAGGTTTAGGCAATATGTATCCGAATTTCCCGGGCGGTTTTGAATATTTTTTGTCAATCGGCAAAGAGGGGTACCGGGAAGGCGAAGCCTACAAAAAGACGCCGGAGCTGGCAGAAAGTTTTGTCGAAGCCTTGCCCATTCAGGAGATACCTGAACAATATGTCGTTTTTAAGCCGCTTGCCGAGGCAACTGCCGAGGAACCCCGGGTGGTTGTCTTCTACGCCAACCCGGATCAGTTGTCGGCGTTGGTGGTATTGGCCAATTATGGACGCCCGGGCAATGACAATGTAATGATTCCATTTGGAGCAGGCTGTCAGAGCACCTGCCTGATTCCCTGGAATGAGGCTTCGCAGGAACGGCCCAGAGCCGTGGTGGGCATGACCGATATCTCGGCCCGTCCGGTTATTGATGCCGATTTATTGTCCTTCAGCGTTCCTTTCTGTATGTTCAAGGAAATGGAAGCCAACGTAGCAGGCAGCTTCCTCGACAAGCATGCCTGGGAAAAAGTAGTTAAACGTATTCCGGCAAAGTAACTCTATTTTGCAAGTTATGATGCCCTGACCGGGCTATCGCCGGCAGGGCATCAACTATTAAAATTTAACAGATATATTGAAAATTTTTGTCAGTTGGCTAATAATAGGAAGTAAGTCCTATTTAACATATAGGATTACCAAGGAATTAAACTGGAATCAATGTCTCAAGAGGAGCGATTTATATGGCTGAAAGTTATACTATTATAAAATGTTCTGTCCACCAACTCCGTCCGGGCTTCGAACTGGGGGAATCGGTATTTTCACCTGACGGCAGCGGCTTGCTTCATGCGGGCACCATACTTACAGAAAAACAAATTGCCCGGATTCTCAATTATGGGCTTGATTCTGTTCGCATCCGCCAAACGGTTCTGACGCCGGAGGCGGCACCGGAGCTGGCAGCAGAGGCCTATTGTGAACCAGATATGGCTGCCGGTGTATCGGAGCAGGAAAACGAATTTTCCGGCATCTATAGCCGCAGTGTACAGGATATGAAAAAATGCTTTACCCTTATCAGACTGGAAAGGCACCTGGATTACGCTTTGCTGGATACCCTTGTTGACTCGGTGGCTCGTCTGGCCTCCCGCGGCATTGCCGCTACGGCTTTGCTGCACACGCTAACCCGCACGGAGGATTATTTGGTTCATCATTCTGTCAATGTTGGTATCTTAGCTCATATTATCGGTGAGTTAAGCGGTGTTTTTAGTTTAATCCAGCAGCGCAACCTGATTTTGGCAGGTATTCTTCATGATATCGGCAAGCTGGAAGTGTCGTCCAAGGTATTGTATAAAAATGGCGCACTGACAGAGGACGAGTTAGCTGCCGTGCGTCAGCATCCGGCGATAGCCTTTAAATTTTTCAGCCGGTATAAAGAAATTCCGGAAAGTGTTCGTTTTGGGGTCCTGCAGCATCATGAGCGTGATGATGGCTCAGGCTACCCGCTGCATACCAATGCCGCCAAAAATCATCCTATTGCCAAGGTGCTTGGCATTGCCGATGTATATGATGCCATGACTTCAAAAAAAACCTACGGGCAGGAAATATCGCCCTTTGCCGCTATTGACACCATCCAGGCCGATATGTTCGCCGGCAAGTTTTCGCCGGATTATAGCACGCCGTTTTTGCATGAATTGTGTCAGACGCTTATCGGCAGATATGTAACACTCAGCGATGGACGTACCGGGCAGCTGGTTTTTTGGAACCGGAGCGGCAAGGAAAACTGTTTAGTCCGGTTTTCTGACGGGAAAATACTGGATGTCAGTCAGCAGCCCGGCCTGAAAATAGCCAAACTGGTATGCTAATGGTAATATTAATCTGAAAATATCTGCTTGCTTTTTTTCTTATGGAATTCTATAATTTAAGATAAGAACCAATTTGCTTAGGTCTGTGGTTGAAAGTCGATGCCAGTCGCAGGCGAAACGACCCACGTAAGAAGCCCAAAGCGGCTTTGAGCATGGTGCGGCTTAGAGGTAAGTCCTGCCGGTCCGTAAAACAGCAGTTACATATATTTTGATCGAGAGAAGCAGTAGTGAGGGGATTGAGTTCCTAGTAGCGACCCTTCCTGCAGGCGAGTGTGGGGTCAAAGACCAGGTCGGCTAAGCAGTGGTTTTTAAATTCATAAGGTGAGGGGATTTCGTTAATGGCTTTTCAGGACAAAACTCTTAAGTGCAAGGACTGTGAAAAGGACTTTGTTTTTACAGCTGGGGAGCAGGAGTTTTATGCAGAAAAAGGTTTTGAAAATGAACCTGCTCGTTGTCGTGAATGTCGGGGTAACAGAAGACGCAGCCGTGATGGCGGTGAAGGACAGACAGCTCCCCGAGAAATGCATGAAGCGGTATGTGCCGAATGCGGTGTAACCACCCAAGTTCCATTTAAACCTCGCAATGATCGTCCGATTTATTGCCGTGACTGCTTTATTGCGCAAAAAGGGCAATAATCCTTATACATATACATGCAGTAACAGCCCGGGATTTGATTCCGGGCTTCTTGCGTTTACCCTGATGCTACACTACGCGCGCCGGAGCTGAACGGCTTTGTTCCTGATTTTGTATACAGTTTGACTTCCTGTTTGCCCTGTTAGGACAACGAACAGCTGCGCATGTATACATTATCAAACTACTTGTGTAATTATGCATTGGATTGTATAATTACTAGTAATCTGCCAAGTCTGATGCAGGTCTGGCGGACTATTGCGTGAAGTGTACATTATAGAGGGGGTTATTGGTGTGCCGAAAAAAGTTGGTATTTTATCTATTTTCCTTATGTTCCTTCTGGCCGCAGGTCTAACCGGCTGCGGGCAGCAAACGGCAAAACCGGCCGAAACGCCGAAAGCTAAGGTGCTTAAGGTTGGTTCCGAGACTACATTTGCACCGTTTGAGTTCCAGGATGAAAAGAGCAAAGAATATGTGGGCTTTGATATGGATCTGATCCGTGCTATCGGCAGGGAAATGGGCGTAGAAGTGCAAATTCAGAGCATGGGCTTTGACGGCCTGATTCCGGCGCTTGAAGCCGGCAATATTGATGTTGCGATTTCGGGGATGACGATTACTGCCGAGCGGGCGAAGAAAGTCGATTTTTCCACTCCCTATTACAAGTCCGGTCTGTCTATGGTTGTTAAAGTCGATAATGATACATTAAAGACGTTTAAGGATCTTGAAGGCAAACGCATTGCCGTGCAAATCGGCACTACCGGCGCCATGGAAGCTAAAAAAATTAAAGATGCCACCATCCGTGAGTTTAACAATGCGCCGGAAGCTTTTATGGAGCTGAAGGCAGGCGGTGTAGACGCGGTTGTTAATGATCTGCCTGTTAACGAATACTATATTGCCCAGGCCGGCGGTAAAGATGCCAAGGTTGTAGGCGAGCCACTCACTTCCGAGGAATACGGTATTGCCATCTCCAAGAAAAACACCGAGACAACTGAAAAAGTCAACAAAGCTATCGAAGCATTGAAGAAAAATGGCGAATATGAAAGAATATACATGAAATGGTTTGGCAAAAAGCCTCCCCAATAGTTGAAGACAACATGAGCTTCGGACCTAGGCAAAAGCCGAGGCTGCCTGTAAGCTTTCCTGACCAACTCCAATGGAATGGCGCGAGCTCTCGCGCCATTTTTTTGTATTGACACCCATGGTATGTCCGCATATAATTGACATGTGATTTTTATGCAACCTTGTTAATTTTTATTAAGGGTGAGAATGTTGGACTTTGATTTTAATTTAATTGTTGACTCGTTTCCTTTGCTCCTCATGGGGGCCGGTGTCACAGTGCAGATTACTGCGCTTAGTGTCGGCTTTGGTCTTTTAATCGGTATGTTTGTCGGTATAGCCAGGCTATCAACCCTATGGCCAGTGAAAATGCTGGCTGCCATATATGTGGATTTTATCCGGGGTACACCACTGCTGGTACAGATTTTTCTCATTTATTTTGCACTGCCCCTGCTGGTGGGACAGCGGATTGATCCGTTTATTGCCGCCATTACGGCCTGCAGTGTGAACAGCGGCGCCTATGTTGCCGAAATTTTCCGGTCAGGGATTCAGTCCATTGATAAAGGACAAACAGAAGCCGGGCGGTCGCTAGGTATGACCTGGGCCCAAACTATGCGCTACATAATCCTGCCGCAAGCCTTCAAGCGCATTATTCCCCCTTTGGGCAACGAATTTATTGCCATGCTTAAGGATTCTTCGCTGGTGTCGGTAATCGGTTTTGAAGAGCTTACCCGGCGCGGCCAGCTGATTATTGCCCGTACCTATGGCTCATTTGAAATTTGGCTGACTGTCGCTTTTATTTACCTGATTATGACCTTTACCATATCCCGCCTTGTGGATTATCTTGAGCGGAGGTACAAGACTGATGATAAGCATTAAAAATCTTCATAAAAAGTTTGGTAATTTGCATGTGTTAAAAGGCGTTAATGCCCATATCAGCGAACAAGAGGTTGTTGTTATTATTGGACCGAGCGGCTCCGGCAAGAGTACGCTGCTCCGGTGCATGAATTATCTGGAACAGCCTACAGACGGCGAAATCATTGTGGGCGGCATTCCCCTCACTAATGAGGCTAATATCAATAAAGTCCGAGAAGAAGTCGGCATGGTTTTTCAGCGCTTCAATCTGTTTCCCCATATGACAGTACTGCAAAATATTGCTTTGGCTCCGGTAAAAGTCCGTAAGCTGACGCAGCCGGAAGCCGACAAGATAGCCCGCGACCTGCTGGAAAAGGTTGGGCTGGAGGACAAAGCCGACGCTTACCCTGATCAGCTCTCCGGCGGCCAGCAGCAACGGGTGGCTATTGCCCGGGCGCTTGCCATGAAGCCGAAAGTCATGTTATTTGACGAGCCTACCTCGGCACTTGACCCGGAAATGATTAAGGAAGTTCTGGATGTTATGAAGACTCTGGCTAATGAAGGCATGACCATGGTGGTGGTTACCCACGAGATGGGTTTTGCCCGCGAAGTGGGCGACAGAGTCATTTTTATGGATGAAGGCCGGATTGTGGAAGAAGGCACGCCTGATGCGGTATTTTTGCATGCTAAAGAAGAGCGGACCCAGGCCTTTTTGTCGAAGATTTTATAAATTGACACTGCTGCCAATATATGTTATACTTCCTCTTGTGGCTGCATAGTGCAGTCGGTAGTTTATCTTAGGAGGAGTTTCACATGATTGGTAAAGTTAAATGGTTTAGCGCAGAAAAAGGTTACGGATTCATTGAAAGAGAAGATGGTGGCGACGTGTTCGTACACTTCTCGGCTATTCAAGATCAAGGTTTCAAAACCCTGAATGAAGGCCAGCAAGTTGAATTTGAAATCGTTGAAGGCGCTCGCGGACCTCAAGCCAGCAACGTATACAAGTGCAACTAAATATAAACATATACCCGGCAATGTAACTACATTGCCGGGTTTTAATTTAGTCTGCCAGAAAGTATATGTTTTCGTCTGGGTATAATTACCAATTTGCACGATTCTGAGTTTGTAGAAAACACAGAAAAAATATTGCAAATTAGGACAGGAATTTTACGTTTTATAGGGAATATTAAATATATAGGATCCAGAAAGGGGATGGGTAGTATGGCAATTACAGTACGAGGAAGAAATATTGAGATTACACCGGCACTAAAAGATCATGTCGCAAAACGCATTGGTAAAATTACCAAGTATTTTGACAGTGCCAATATGGGAGAAATTACTGCAATCCTCACTGTTAACAAGGGTAGGCATATTGTTGAGGTTACCGTACCGATTAATGGCATACTCTTACGCGGCGAAGAAGCTACCACCGACATGTACGCGTCCATTGACTTAGTTATTGATAAGCTGGAACGGCAAATTGAAAAATATAAGACGAAATTGTCCCGTAACCTTAAAAACGGTACTTTCAAGGCAGAACCGGTGCCTGCCGCAGCCTTAGCCAGTGATGATGAGGATTCCAATATTATTGTTAAAACCAAGCGCTTTGCCGTTAAACCAATGGCAGTTGATGAAGCGGTTATGCAAATGAATTTGATTAATCACGACTTTTTCGTATTCACCAATGCGGAAACAGAAGAAGTGAATGTTGTATACCGGCGTAAAGATGGCCAATACGGATTGATTGAGCCGGAATTCTAGACCTTAAAACCAAAAAATGAGCCGGGTACGCATCCGGCTCATTTTTGTGTAAAGTATTATTTTCGTTAACGCGGCTTTCGCAGTTCTGAGCGGCGTTTAATAATCATCTCGGCCAGGGAAGCTGATTCGAGTTCCTGCGTTTTTTGCGCGAACTCCTGTCTGGTAAAGAGCCCTTTATCAATTAATAACTCTATCAGTGCCGCAATTGCCAGTGTATTTTTATAATCAACATCTTTTAGGCTGGCAAGCTGACCGGCTATATCCAGTATCCCAAGCACATCACGACTCACAATGATACCTCCAGGAAAAATCGATACTTTATATAGTATGCACAAGGCGGGACATTTTTAAACCATTCTTTGAATATTTTGTCAATGAGTGAAATAAATAACTTGTTCAGACTATTCCAATATTTATTGACAAGTCCTGCTTTTTACACTACAGTTAAATCGTGGCAATTCTCTAATACCAAATAGGCTTTAAATGTTCCAAATTTCACAATACCAGTTTTGTACAGGAATTTTATATCAATTTTTATGGGGTGAGGAGGTTTTGTCTTGAAAGGTTTTCAATCACAGGAGTTAACCAGCATCATTGAGATTGACCGCAAGACATGCAAAGGCTGTGACTCATGCAAGTCGTTTTGCCCAACAGATGCAATTGAGGGCAAGTATGGAGCCGTTCACAGAGTCAACAGCGAGAAATGTATTTCCTGTGGTCAATGCCTTATCAACTGTCCGTTTGGGGCTCCCAAGGATACGGTTGACGTGGTGGATAAGGTAATTGAAAAACTCAAAAACAAACAACTGACAGTAGTTGGCACCATTGCACCGGCCGTTAGGGTGGCCATCGGTGAAGAGTTTGGCATGGAGCCGGGCAGCCTGGTAACGGAAAAATTGTATGGCGCGATGAAACAAGCCGGGTTCAAGGTGCTTGATACCAACTTTACTGCCGACCAGACAATCATGGAAGAAGGCATGGAACTGATTGCCAAAATCCGGCACTTCGCTCTGGGTGAACCGTCAGAGCATCATTTAGGGCCATTGCCGCAGTTTACTTCCTGCTGTCCGGCCTGGGTCCGGTATGTAGAGCTTTACTATCCGACACTGCTGCCGAATATGTCTTCCGCCAAGTCGCCGATGATGATGGCCGGCGCGCTGGCTAAGACTTATGGGGCTAAAGAGGTTTGGAAAGTTAATCCGGAAGACATTTATATGGTTGGGATTATGCCCTGTACGGCTAAAAAGTTTGAGGCTTCACGGCCTGAGTTCCACAGTGCGGCCCACTACTGGCAAAACCAGGGCAGAGCAGGCAGCTACCCGGATATTGATGTGGTTTTAACCACCAGAGATCTGGCCCGCCTGTTTAAAAAGCTGGGGATTGATTTTAACACAGTTCCGGAGTTTACCGATAAAGATAATCCGTTGGCCCAGTACAGCGGTGCAGGCACTATTTTTGGCAATACCGGCGGGGTAATGGAAGCGGCGCTAAGAACAGCCTACTTTGTTATTACCGGCCAGGAGCTGGATGTGCTGGACTTCAAGCCTGTACGCGGTCTGCAGGGTGTGAAAGAAGCCAGTGTTACGATGAAAGACGCCAAGACCGGCAAAGAGGTTACCCTTAAAGTTGCGGTGGCGCATGGCATTAAGGAAAATGTGAAGGCACTGCTGGAAGAAACCAAAGCCGGCAAATCACCTTATCACTTTATTGAGATAATGAACTGTCCCGGCGGCTGTGTCAACGGTGGTGGCCAGCCAATCAATCCGATGGGCACCTCATGGCTGGGTAAAGCCAAGGCCGTACTGCCTTGGTCATAAGGAGGGAACAAGAGTGGCGCGTTATGATTATGTAGAAAAGGCCGTCAAAGTAACACGGCGCGAATTTTTAGGAGTAATGGGTGTGGCTGGTGCAGTCTTGTGGACCGGCGCTTATGTGGCCACCGATTTGGTTCAGGACCGCACAAAGTACATTAAGATGCGGGCGCAGGGCATCTACAAAGATGATGTAAAAGCAAAAATCCGTCAAAGCCACAACAACCAGGCGGTAACAGATGTCTATAAAAAATTTGCTCAAAACCCACTGAGTCATTTGGCCGAAGAACTGTTTCATACCAAATATGTAGACAGAACTAAGTTGGTGTAGGAGGGATAATCAATGAGTCATCATGATGAACATGGTCCGCGGGTACTCAAGCACCCTCTTATCTCACGGTTGTTTCACTGGGGCTTGATTTTAGGTTTTTTACCGGCTGCCATTACCGGCTTTGCTATTTGGCTGCAGCCTTTTAGCGAGAATGTACAAAATCTGATCATGCAAATTCATATTATTGGTGCCAGCATTCTTACCATATCTTGTATACTTTACACCATATTTGGATTTGACAGAGTGATTGCCTTTACCCGCCGTATATTTTCCTGGGATGACCGGGATATTGCCTGGATGATGATTGGCGGCGGCTATCCGCAAAAAATGCTGCTCGGGAAAAAGATTCCTGTGCCGCCGATGGGAAAAATGAATTCAGGGCAGAAACAGATGGGAATTATGATGCTGTTCGGCGGTATCATTCTGATTGTTACCGGGTGGGCGCTGTACGCTTTCCTGCCGGTAGCTCCCAAAGCAACGATGTACTGGTTTGATATGGTGCATTTGGTTATCGGTATCTTCCTTGGACTATGTGTATTTGCTCATATTTTTCTTGGCATCTACAATTGGGGTGAGTTCCTGTGCATGTTTGGCGATGGCACTCAATCCATTGAAGAAGCCAAACATCATAATCCGGTATGGGTAGAAAATGAAATTGAGCCGGTTAAAGGTGGTCAAACCAACCTTCCCGGTCAGCATCAGGCAGGTTAAATCTTTATTTGACCTGAGTAGTTCGGAGAAAAAGTGAAAAGCGAGATTGCTTGCAAAGCAATCTCGCTTTTGCATGTTTTAACCAATCCAGTTTTTGACTTTGAACAGGGTTTCTGTTAAAATCATATATTAGGCACATACTAACCGTAGGACTGTTTATAAATGCGGCCTCTGCGCACTTGTAAGCCGTCTTTTGGGCTTACTGTGTATTCATTGTTTGGCGGGGAGTTGATATTTTGTTTAAATTTTTGAAGAACATATTTGGCGATGATAATGAAAAAGAAATTAAGCGCATGTTAAAGCTGGTGGAAACCATTAACGCGTTTGAACCCGAGCTTCAGAACATGAGTGATACGACGCTGACTGCCAAGACGGCTGAGTTTAAGCGGCGTCTGGACAAAGGGCAGACAGTGGATGACATTTTGCCGGAAGCCTTTGCCGTTGTGCGGGAAGCGTCCCGCCGGGTGCTGGCCATGCGTCATTTTGATGTGCAAATGTTAGGCGGCATTACCCTGCATGAAGGCAAAATTGCCGAAATGCGGACAGGGGAAGGTAAAACCCTGGTGGCCACCCTGCCGGTGTACCTGAATGCGTTAACCGGCAAAGGCGTGCATGTCGTTACTGTCAACGATTATTTGGCTCGCCGTGACAGCGAGTGGATGGGAAAATTGTATCGCTATCTTGGCTTGTCTGTGGGACTTATTGTGCATGGACTTGACTTTGATGAACGTAAATTAGCGTATAGCGCTGATGTTACATACGGCACCAATAATGAGTTTGGTTTCGATTATCTGCGGGATAATATGGTGATTTATCCGGAGCAGATGGTACAGCGGCCGCTTAACTATTCTATTGTCGACGAAGTTGACAGTATTTTAGTCGACGAAGCGCGGACACCGCTCATTATTTCCGGCCCTGGCGAGAAGTCTACCGAGCTTTATTATGTGCTGGCCAAAATTGTGCCAAAACTAAAAGCCGTCGAAGACTATACCATTGACGAAAAGGCCAATACGGTGGCACCTACCGAGGCCGGTGTTGCGAAAGCCGAGAAGCTGTTAAATGTGCAAAACCTCTATGACAGCGAAAATATGGAGATGTCCCATCACTTTAACCAGGCGCTCCGGGCGCATGCCTTGATGAAGCGGGATAAGGATTATGTGGTTAAAGACGGCGAAGTGGTTATTGTTGACGAATTTACCGGCCGTTTAATGTTTGGCCGGCGCTATTCCGAAGGTTTGCATCAGGCCATTGAGGCGAAGGAAGGCGTTAAAATTGAGCGTGAAAGCCAGACACTGGCCACCATTACCTTCCAGAACTATTTCCGGATGTACAAAAAATTAGCCGGCATGACCGGCACGGCCAAGACCGAGGAACCGGAATTCCGCAAAATCTATAATCTTGACGTTATTGTCATTCCGCCGAACAAGGATATGCAGCGGCAGGATTTGTCAGATGTAATTTATAAAACCAAGCGGGCCAAATATAAGGCTGTTGTGACTGAGATTGTGGAACGGCATAAAAATGGCCAGCCGATTCTTGTCGGTACGACCTCGATTGCCCAGTCGGAAGAATTGTCGGCCATGCTGAAGAAGCAAGGCGTGCCCCATAATGTGCTGAATGCCAAGTATCACGAAATGGAGGCCCAGATTGTGGCGCAAGCCGGTCAGGCGGGCGCGGTCACCATTGCCACCAACATGGCCGGACGCGGTACCGACATTGTATTGGGAACAGGTGTGGCTGAACGGGGCGGTCTTCATATTATCGGCACCGAACGCCACGAAAGCCGCCGGATTGACAACCAGCTGCGCGGCCGTGCCGGACGCCAGGGCGATCCGGGTTCCACCCGTTTTTATTTGTCCCTGGAAGATGATCTTATGCGCTTGTTCGGTTCTGACAACATTGCCGGTATCATGGATAAGCTGGGCATGGAAGAAGACGAACCAATTGAGCATGCGCTTATTACCCGTTCCATTGAACAGGCGCAGAAGAAAGTGGAAGCCCGCAACTTTGACATCCGGAAATATGTTCTGGAATATGATAATGTCATGAACCAGCAGCGGGAAGTTATCTATAGCCAGCGCCGGAAAATCCTCACAGGCGAGAATCTCAAAGAAAATATTTACAATATGATTGAGAAAATCATTGACCAGGGCATGGATGTATATGCCAATGAAAAGATCTATCCGGAAGAATGGGATTATGCCGGCCTGATTGAGTTCTGCGAGGGTTATTTTGCACCCGCAGGCGAGCTGACAGAGGCTGTGCTTGATAAAATGAGCCGGGATGAACTTCGGGAAGAGCTTATGCGGGTGGCCGATGCCGCTTATAGTGGCCGGGAAGCCCTGTTTGGCGCCGACAATATGCGCGAACTCGAAAAGGTGGTTATGCTCAAAACGCTTGACGCCAAATGGATGGAGCATCTTGACGCCATGGATATGCTGCGTCAGGGGATTGGCCTGAGAGCCTACGGGCAAAAAGATCCGTTGATTGAGTACAAAATTGAAGGCTATGACATGTTCCAGCAAATGATGGAGTATATCCAGGAGGATATTGTCCGTTATATGTTCAGGGTCAATATTATTTCCCAGGCGCAGCCGGAGGATCATCTGCGCGGCGCTCATGCAATGCGTGGCGGTGAAGAAGGTGAAGAACAGACTCAGCCGCTGGAGCCGATTGTCAATAAGGATGTAACCGGCCGCAATGAATTGTGCCCCTGTGGCAGCGGTAAGAAATATAAGCGTTGCTGCGGCGCTAACTAAGGCTGGCAGCCTAACCCGAGTTTGTAAGAGGGAGTTGAAAAAATGCTGTTGGAAGATTTACGCGGGGCTATTGAGACCCTGGCCCACAGGCTTGATGAAATGAGGGCTTCTCTTTGACGTTGCCGGTAAAACGGAACAGATTGAGGAACTGGAAGATAAAATGAGTGACCCGGCCTTCTGGGATAATCCGGACGAGGCGCAAAAAATTGCTCAGGAGGTCACCCGGTTAAAAGACAGTATCGGCCAGTACCGGGACATGGCTGACCGCCACAGCGATATGGCTGTTTTATGGCAACTGGGCATGGAAGAAAATGATGAAAGTGTTTATCCTGAGGTAGCGGCAGCACTTACCGCTCTTGAACGGGATATGGAACACCTGGAACTTACGCTGATGCTGTCAGGCGAATATGACGCCAATAACGCCATCCTGACCTTGCATGCCGGTGCCGGTGGTACCGAAGCCCAGGACTGGGCGCAAATGCTGCTCAGGATGTATGTCCGCTGGGCAGAAAAAAATAATTACAAACTGGAAACTATGGACTTTTTGGCCGGAGATGAGGCTGGGGTGAAGAGCGTTACCCTTATGGTGGCGGGTACTAATGCTTATGGTTACTTGAAATCCGAAAAAGGCGTCCACCGCCTTGTCCGGATTTCACCCTTTGACACCAGCGGCCGTCGCCATACCTCGTTTGCCGCTGTCGATGTCATGCCGGAAATTGATGATTCGGTGCAAATTGATATTAACCCGGCTGATCTTAGGGTAGATACCTTCCGCGCCGGCGGTGCCGGCGGCCAGCATATTAATAAAACCGATTCCGCTGTCCGCATGACTCACCTGCCGACAGGCGTTGTGGTGCAATGCCAAAGCGAACGGTCCCAGATTCAAAACCGCGAGCAGTGCATGCGCTTGCTGCGGGCCAGGCTGTTTGAGCTTGAACGGCAAAAGCAGGCAGACAAGAAGGCGGAATTGGGCGGCGAATATCAGGCAATCGAATGGGGCAGCCAGATCAGGTCTTATGTTTTTCATCCCTATAACCTGGTTAAAGATCATCGGACAGCTGCGGAGACAGGCAATGTTCAGGCTGTCATGGACGGAGAGATTGAATTGTTTATTGAAGCTTACTTGAAAAGCGGTACACGGTAAGCTTATTCGGTAGTTTGCTTAAGGGGGATTCCCGATGAATCGTTTTACCAGAATCATCCTGTTTCTCGTAATGGTGATAGCTGCCGTGCAAATGATCTTACCCAAGGTTGTGTCAGATGCGGTGGCCCAGGGACTGCGTGAAATGACCGGCAGCAAGCAGGTGACGGCTAAGGTTGATAAAAGTCCGGCCCTCTTAATGCTTGGTGGTAAGTTTGACAGGGTAACGGCAGAGGTCAGTGATGTAAAAACCGAAAAAATCACCTTTCGCACAATGAATATCAATCTCACCGATGTGGATGTTGATATTAAAACCTTGCTAACCGGCCGCAAACTGGTGCTGGAAAAGCTTGGCGACGCTGCGATTACGGCAACGCTTACCCAGGAAGAACTGGCCGCTTTTCTCAACAGCTCGGTAAAAGGGGTTAAAAACGCGGTTGTATCCATACATTCCGGCAAGGTTGAGGTCAGCAGCTCTTTGACGTTAGGCGGGTTTGCCCGTGTTGATGTCAAGTTTGAGGGACGGATTGCCGGTGACCGTGAGCAACAGCGGATTACCTTTGTTACCGACCGGTTTTTGTTAAACAACACCCCGGTAGGCAATATTGGCGGCTCGCTGCTGACCGAGGTGCCGCTGGTTGACCTCAAGAAACTTCCGTTTGGTGTGAATGTGCGTGAGGTTGTCATGGAAGATGGCCAGGTTATTATTTATACCGATAACCGGGAATAGTAATATTACAAAGTAGATAACACTTGAAACCGTACTTGACAGTTTCAAAAAGGTGGAGAGATTTTGTCAACCTTTCAATATAATAAAGGGCTGATTGCCTTGATTATCCTGGGCTTATTGGCTTCGCTTACAATTAACTGGCAGCGTCATACTGTTGAACAAGCCAATGCTACTGTTGAAATGGTCATGGAATATGAAGATATTATGGAATTGGCGCAGATGGAAGGCGCTGAGCCGGCCGGACTGTTTCAGCAATTTAAAGCAGCAGGCATTACTTCTTTGGCTGTCTATGAGACCACTCTGGAAAAGCTTAATAAAAGCGGCAAGCTTACTGCACTGCCTGGGGCGGATATTCTCCACCAGGACCGCACCGGCATGCTGACCGATCCTTTTTGGCGCAGCTTAATTGCCGGTGGCAGGGTATTGGCTGAGGATGTTTATATTGTCGGTCAGGATAAACAGGTTTTTGCGGAAGTCATGAGTGATTTAGAGCGGCGGTTAGGCCCGGACAGGGTGACGCTGCTGGCCGAGGGCGACCGCCCGGTACTGGCGGTAAAAGCCAACTTTGAAAAAGTGGTAAAATGGAATCTGGGATTACCGTCTGACGAACTTAGGGCTGTTGATAACCTGGGCTTCTACATAGTGGCCCGTCCAACCAACTATACTAAAGTAACGGCAGACGATGTCAATGCGGTATTTCAACGCCTGGCAAGCGCTAAAAACCTTTCGGCCATTATGTTTTCCGGGGATGAGGTACTGGGTTATCCGGATCTGCTGCCACTGACTGTCAGTTATTTTAAAGAGCGCCAAATAACCCTGGCCATGATTGAGCACCCGCTGCAATTGCAGTTTTTAAAACAGGAAGGTCTGACTCAGGTGGCGACAGCTATTAACTATCAAGCTGCCCGGGTATATGCCATTCCGAAAGATGAACAGCCTAAACTTAAAATGCGTGATGCCATTCAGCGTTGGGCGGTTACGGATCAGGAACGCAATATTCGTATCAATCTTATGCGCAAGTATGACAAGCCTGAGCCTGGAAAAACGCTGGTGGAGACTAACCTGCAGTATATTGCCGATACGAAAGCGGCATTACTGGCCGAGGGCTTTGTTATGGGGAAGGCGGCTATTTATCAGCCGTACTTTGCTGCGCCCTGGCTTTTAGTTTTAATTGTGCTGGGGGCCACTGCCGCCGGTGTATTGTTTTTGTCACAGGTGTATCCGTTTGCCGCCCGGTGGCAGTATCTGCTTACAGGGCTCATCGCTATCCTGTTAATCTTCCCGGTGCTTAAAGGCGGCGGGACTTTGAGCCGTCAAATGGCTGCCCTGGCCAGTGCCATTATTTTTCCCGTCCTGGCTATGACCTGGCAGCTTGACCGCTGGCGCAAACAGGAGGCGGCCGGCCAATTTGCCGGTTCTGTAGGCATTGGGCGCATTATTACCGCCGGTATCGGTGCGCTGATTGCCACCACCTGTTTATCGTTAATCGGCGGACTGTATGTCGGTGCCGTTCTTAGTGATGTGCGCTTTTTCCTGGAGATGGAAATCTATCGTGGCGTAAAATTAACCTTTGTTGCGCCGCTTATTTTAGTGACTGTCATATACTTAACCCGTTACAATGTATTTGATAAAGTTCAGACAGTCAATGCCCGGGGCTTGTGGCGTCAGCTAACCGGGATTATGGAACACCCGGTCACCATCAAAATCCTCTGCCTGTTCGGCGCAGCCGCCGTGGTGGCCTGGATATTTATCGGGCGTTCCGGACATACCGCCGGTGTGCCTGTACCAGCTATCGAACTCAAGCTAAGGGCACTGTTGGAGCAGGCCATGTACGCCAGACCCCGCAGCAAGGAATTTTTAATTGGTCATCCGGCCTTTTTGCTGGCGGCAATGGCTATATACCAGCAATGGCCGCGGCTGGCTCAGTTCCTCCTGATTGTGGCGGCTACACTGGCCCAGGGTTCACTGGTTGAGACTTTTGCACACCTTAGAACTCCGGTGTTGATGTCAACCATCCGCGGACTTGACGGTTTGCTGCTGGGGGCCGTGATTGGCGCGGCGGCGGTGGTTGGCGTATATGTGATCCAACTCATAGCGGCCCGGTTGGTGGGAAGGAGTCCGTCAGCCCATGAGTGATATCGTTGTTTCAGGCTATTATGGTTTTGGCAATGCCGGTGATGAAGCTATGCTGGCGGCCATGATTGAGGCTTTGACCGACATTGAACCCAATGTTCAGATTACGGTTATTTCCGGAAATCCTGATGATACTAAACGACGGCACGGTGTTTGTGCCGTCTATCGCCTCAATTATCCGGAGATTGTTAAAGCGCTGGCCAAAAGCCGGCTCTTGATTAGTGGCGGCGGCAGTTTGCTGCAGGACGTGACCAGTGATCGCAGTCTCTACTATTATCTGAGCATTATGATGCTGGCCAAAAAGCTGAACAAACCGGTTATGCTTTATGCGCAAGGCATTGGGCCGGTGCAGGGAACGCTGGCTCAGAGTGCCATGCGGTATATCGGCAATATGGTGGATTTGATTACCGTCCGTGATGACGGATCTTATGAAGAGCTTAAGCGGCTGAAGGTAACGGTACCGCCCATTTATGTAACAGCCGATCCGGTGCTGGCCATGCATCCGGTGGACAGGCAGATTGGCCGCAGTATTTTGCGCAAACACGGTCAGGAAGGGGTGGCGCCGCTTATCGGCATTTCGGTGCGGGAGTGGAAGGAATGGGGGCATTTTAAGCAGGTATTGTCCCACGCTGCCGACCGGATGATTGAGGAATTGGGCGTCCGGGTTGTATTTATTCCCATGCAGTGTCCTGATGACCTGGGTGTTTCACAAAAAATAGCCGGCCGGATGAAAAATAAAGCCGAAGTGCTGCCAGGTGAATATACTACCAGTGAGCTATTATCACTTGTCGGCAACTTGGATCTGCTAATCGGTATCAGGCTGCACGCCCTTATCTTTGCTGCGGTTATGCATGTGCCGATGGCCGGTATATCCTATGACCCCAAAATTGACCGTTTTTTGGAAACCATTGGTGAACGGCATGTTGGTACCTTAAAAACAGTTACTACCGACAGCCTGATGGCACGAATACTGCAATTGTGGGATGAACGCAAACATCCTAATAAGCAGCGGGAAGAACGGATTACTATGTTAAGAAATAAAGCTTTTCAGAATGCCGAACTGGCGCTAAGCCTGATGAAATAATGCAAGCAGGAGGTAGCCATGGTAAAATGGAAGTGGCTGCGGGGCTATCTGGGAATCGTGCTGGGTACGGTGATTACCGCCTTGGCACTGAATATGTTTCTCATTCCTAACAAAGTCGCGGCAGGCGGCACAAGCGGCCTGGCTACAGTACTTCACCATACTTTTGGACTGCCGGTGGGTTTGACCATGCTGGCCATGGATATTCCCATGTTTTTGCTCAGTATTAAATTATTAGGTGCCCGTTTTGGTGTGAATACGCTGCTGGGAGCGGGAGTTCTGGCGCTCACCATTGATCTGACGGCAGCGTATGTGCCGCTGTTAACCCGGGACTTATTGCTTAATTCCTTGTACGGCGGCGTTCTTTCCGGTATTGGCATGGGGATTGTGTTTAAGTTCAAAGGAACCACTGCCGGTACGGATTTAGCGGCCGCGATTATTAATAAATTAACAGGCATTAGCGTGGGGAAGGCACTTCTGTCTGTCGACCTGTTCGTTATTGCCCTGGCCGGAGTGGTATTCGGCAGCGCGGAATTAGCCCTGTATGGCATTATTTCTTTATTTATCACCACGCAGATTATCGACCTGGTGCAGGAAGGCCCCAGTGCCGCCAAAGCCTTTTTCATCATGTCCCGCTCCTCGAAAGAAGTGGCAGATGCCATTATGGACGAGCTTGGACGGGGTGTAACCCTGTTAGCCGGACGCGGCGGCTATACGCAGGCTGACGGCGAAATTGTTTTCTGTGTGGTCAGCACCAGGGAGGTTTCACAAATAAAAGAACTGGTGTACCGTATTGACCGCCAGGCGTTTGTTATTGTTGCCGATGCGCATGAGGTGCTGGGCGAAGGCTTCCAGTCCCCGCGCTGAAACTGGCAATAAACGCCCACCTGCCGATGCTGTTACAACGAGTATGCTGCCTACCATGCAGCGTATCGTAGTCTCGTAGGCGACGGTGTTGCTCCTGCGGGCGTTCCCTCCGCGTACTTCCCAGTACGACTGCGGTCACGTCCTCGTCGCGCCTCGCATCTGGGCATTTCTTGCCAGTTTCAGGCTTTGTGGTTATTCAGATATTTAGTGCATACCAGTTATATCGATTATAGGAGGTTGAAAGAATGACACAGAAACTTACCCCGGAACAGCTTAAGGAACTGGCTGTTCGGGCCACATCCATCAGACGCAATATTGTAAGCATGGTTACCGAAGCTAAATCCGGTCATCCCGGCGGTTCACTGTCGGCTGCGGATATGCTGGCGGTACTTTATTTTGCCGAAATGAAGGTAGACCCTGCCAATCCTACGGATGCCGGCCGTGACCGCTTTGTGCTGTCAAAAGGTCATGGCGCTCCGGTATTGTATGCTACCCTTGCGGAGAAAGGCTATCTGCCGGCGGCAGAATTGCTTACCCTGCGCAAAATTGACAGCCGCCTGCAGGGACATCCGGAAATGAAACACATTCCCGGTATTGATATGTCGACAGGTTCTTTGGGACAGGGCTTAAGCGCCGCCAATGGCATGGCGCTGGCCGGCAAACTGGATGCCAGGGACTATCGTGTATATGCCCTGCTGGGAGATGGCGAGCTGGAGGAAGGACAGATTTGGGAAGCCGCCATGTTTGCTGCTCACTACAAGTTGGACAACCTTACGGCCTTTGTTGATTTTAACGGCTTGCAGATCGACGGCCCGGTTGCCGAGGTTATGTCGCCGCTGCCTATTCCGGAGAAGTGGCAGGCTTTCGGCTGGCATGTACTGATTATTGACGGCCATGACTATAATGCCATTTATGACGCCATTCAAACGGCTAAGACCGTAAAGGGCAAGCCAACCATGATTGTGGCCAAGACCATTAAAGGCAAGGGTGTTTGCCAGATGGAAAATGTCGCCGACTGGCATGGCAAGGCTCCCAGCCGCGAGGAATGTACCAAGTTTTTGGCAGAGCTGGAAGACTTGAAAGATAAATAAAAGTTACCAATACATATCATCATTGTTTGCAACTTCAAACTGAAAGAACGAGGTGTGAGATACATATGGCTAATCAATTAGCAACCAGAGAAGCCTACGGCTTAGCCCTGAAAGACCTGGGCGACCGTAATAAAAATGTTGTAGTTCTGGACGCCGACCTGTCCAAGTCTACTAAAACCAATGTATTTGCCAAAGCCCATCCTGACCGGTTCTTCAATGTCGGTATTGCCGAGCAAAACATGATGGGGGTTGCGGCAGGACTGGCTGCTGCCGGCAAGATTCCGTTTGCTTCCACTTTTGCCATGTTCGCTACCGGCCGGGCCTTCGAACAAGTCCGCAATTCCATTTGCTATCCCAAGCTCAATGTTAAGATTGCTGCCACTCATGCCGGACTGACTGTCGGTGAGGACGGTGCATCCCATCAATCCATTGAGGATATTGCCATTATGCGGGTGTTGCCGAATATGACTGTTATCGTTCCGGCAGATCCGGCTGAAACCAGGCAGGTAATCGATTTTGCCGCCGAATATCAGGGGCCTGTATACATCCGGCTGGGCCGGGCGGCCGTGCCGGATGTTTTCGGCGAGGACTACCGGTTCCAGCTTGGCAAAGCGGCTTTACTGGCTGACGGCAAGGATGTAACCCTTATCGCTTGCGGCATTATGGTGGCTCCGGCGCGGCATGCGGCCGAGCAACTTATTTCCCAGGGAATAAGCGCCAGGGTGCTTAACATGGCCTCCATTAAACCGATTGACAAAGAGGCCATTATTGCTGCCGCCCGTGACACCGGTGCGATTGTTACCTGTGAAGAACACAGTATTATCGGCGGTCTTGGCAGCGCTGTTGCCGAAGTACTGGGAGAAAATGAGCCTGTGCCGCTGGAGCGGGTAGGTGTCATGGATACCTTCGGTGAGTCCGGTACACCTGGTGATCTGTTGAAAAAATATAATTTGACCGAAGCGGCTGTTGTGGCTGCTGCTAAGAAGGCAGTCAGCCGTAAAAAGGCTTAAAAAATCAGTCAAGAGCATTAAAGGAGCCCGCACGTGCATATGTATTATGTATGTGCGGGCTTCTTTTGGCTGTCTGGCGGACGGCCGTCATGCAACGCTGCGACGCTGGTGCTTAACCTCCGCTTATGCATAACGGCCGTCCGCGCCTTAGCAGTATTGACGGCGCCTGTGGTTTTTCTCATTTAGAAAGGAGGGACGGCAGTGAACTCCTGGAGAGTGATTAATCTGGGCCGGCGGGTAGTGCGCCGGGCCGGAATTGGTTTAGTTGGCCTGCTGGCGCTGGTACAAATGGGCGGAGCCTTGTCAACCACGGCATCGATGCTGGTGTCACTGGCCTTCTATGCAATGGCTTTTGGCTTTAAGTTTGCCGTTGGCTTTGTCCTATTGCTGCTTGTGCATGAATTAGGTCATGTAGCTGCCTCGCGCATTGTCGGGCTGCGGGCAAAGGGGCCTACCTTCATTCCGTTTATTGGTGCTGTTATCAGCCTGAATCGTGCGCCGGTTAACGCTAAAATGACGGCTAATATCGCTATTGGCGGACCGGCTGCCGGTACTCTCAGCGCGCTGGTGTGTCTGGCGTTTTACCTGTGGAGTGACAGTACCCTGATGCTGGTATTGGCGTATACCGCCTGTTTGCTGAACCTGTTTAATCTTATTCCCTGCGCGCCGCTTGACGGCGAACGGATTGCTGCCGCTATTTCCCCGCGGCTTTGGTGGCTTGGCAGTTTGGTTATCGGTATTGTGTTCTTATATACACACAATATATTGGTTTTAATTATTTTTCTATTTTCGCTGTTTGCCTTATGGCGCGGCGAGGAAGAACAAGATGAGCGCTATTATCAATTAACCGCCACCCAGCGTCTTAATGTTGCTTGGTGGTATTTTGGTCTGTTAACTGTCCTTGCCCTGACAACACTCTATACGATGGATCTGCTAAAGTGACCCGGGTTTCAGGTGGAGCGCCTGCTCCGCCTGAACCGACACCGTCTGCAGCGGCAAGAGCCCGGGGCGGCGTTTATGAGAAAAATGTATGGAAAAATATAGAAATAAAGGTATTAAATTTATAGAAAAAAGAGGTTTTGCATGACAAATGTCGAATAAGTAATCGTTTTGTCTTTCACTTTACAATGGAGGTACTTTAGTATTGATTTACATGAATGAAGTGTCGAAAGTATATAGTAGCGGCTCGGTTGCATTATCAGATATTACAGTGGAAATTGGCAAAGGCGAGTTTGTTTTCGTAGTAGGTCCGAGCGGTGCAGGCAAGTCGACCTTCATAAAGCTTATCCTCCGGGAAGAATTGCCTACCAGCGGGCGGCTTGTAGTTAATGGCCGCAGCTTGCTTGAGATGCCGTCAAACCAAGTGCCGTATTTACGGCGGGGCCTGGGGATTGTTTTCCAGGATTATCGCCTGTTACCCAATAAAACGGTATATGATAATGTGGCCTTTGCTATGCAGGTCATTGAATCTTCCCGCCGGGAGATGCAGAAGCGGGTACATAATGTGCTTGATCTAGTAGGTCTTAGACATAAGGTGCGTACTTATCCGTCAGAACTGTCAGGCGGTGAGCAGCAGCGGGTGGCGATTGCCCGGGCCATTGTCAATAACCCGGCAATTGTTATTGCCGATGAACCGACAGGCAACCTGGACCCGGAGACTTCATGGGAAATTATGAAGGTTTTTGACACCATCAACAAAGCCGGTACCACTATTGTTATGGCTACCCATGATAAGACGGTGGTTGATGCCATGCGAAAACGGGTTATCGCCATAGAAAGAGGCCGTATTGTCCGTGACCAGGTGAAAGGGGTATACGGCTATGAAAATTAGAACCTTGGAATATTTTGTGCGGGAGGCTGCTTCCTCCATCCGCCGCAATGGCCTTATGAGCATTGCTTCGGTGAGTACGGTGGCGCTGTCGCTCCTGATATTGGGCATGTTTTTGGTTATGGTGCTTAATCTTAACCATATGGCCTCCACCTTGGAAACCCAGGTGCAGATTACTGTCTATATGGAAGACGGTTTGTCCGATTTGGAAATGCGGGAAATCGGCACCCGGATTACCCGGTTGCACGGTGTTACCCAGGTTATGTTTGTGGATAAAGAAGAAGCAATGACCCGGTTTAAGGAACGTTTGGGAGAACAGCAAGGCTTGCTTACGGCATTAGGGGAAACCAATCCGTTGCCCAATGCCTTTGAAGTGAAAGTGGACAGGCCTGAGTATGTTAAGCCGGTGGCCCAGGCCATTGGCGAGCTAAAAGGGATTGAAACGGCCAAATATGGTCAGGAAGTTATTGAACAATTGTTCTCGTTGACAAAAATGATTCGGATTTTTGGCTTGATCCTGATTGTCTTCCTGGCGCTAGCCGCTTTGTTCATTATTTCCAACACCATCCGGATTACCGTTTTTGCCCGCCGCCGGGAGATCGGAATTATGAAGTATATTGGTGCTACCGATTGGTTTATCCGGCTGCCGTTTATGATTGAAGGCATGATTCTGGGCTTTGGCGGTGCGTTGTTCGCGGTGCTGATTCTTAGTCAGACCTATAGATCGCTTACCGAAAAAGTGTATGAGTCACTGGCGTTTTTGCCGCTGATTCCGCAGGATCCGTTCTTAACCCATATCAGTATTGTGCTGCTCATTGTCGGTACGGCGATTGGGGCGCTCGGCAGCACGATTTCCTTGCGTCGGTTTATGAATGTCTAGGAGGGAGAATTTTGCCAAGTAAACGAATTTTATCGGCAGGGCTGGCCGTTGTTCTGGGCATTAGTGTGCTGGGAACCGCGCTGGCGGATGAGCTTGACCAGAAGCAGCGTGAACTGCAAACGATTCAACGGCAGATGGAGGCGCAGCAAAGCAAGGTTGCGCAGGCACAGCAGCAGGTAGACAGCGTATCAGACCAATTGCGGCTGATCCAGGGAGATTTGGATGCTGCTGCCGCCGATTATAAATCAATCTTAGCCAAACTGGAAGCCACAGAACAGCAAATCGAGCTTAATACGGAATTATTGGCTAAGGTGGAGAAGAATCTGGCTGAGCGCAGCCAAATTCTTAACAAGCGGATGCGGGATATTTATAAGAATGGACAAGTCAATTATCTTGATGTACTGTTTGGCGCAGCCGATTTTGTCGATTTTACCACCAGAGCCGATTTGTTGAAGCGGGTGGTTAACCTTGATATGACACTGGTTGCCCAGGTAAAGGCCGAGCGCGAGCTGGTAGTGCAGAAGCGGGCTGAGCTGGAGCGGGATAAAGCCGCTATTACTGAGCTTAAAGCCGAGGCTGCTGCCAAAAAAGCCATTATTGAAGCCAGGAAAAATGACCGGGAAAAGGTTCTGGATGATGCGGTGAGTGAACGCGATACTGCTGAGCGCGCGTATCAGGAACTTATGGAAACTTCCCGCCAAATTGAACAAATGATTCGCCGCAGTCAGAAGGGCGGTGCTGTCGAAGGCACCGGCGCACTCTTATGGCCGGCTTCCGGTCCGATTACTTCCCCCTTCGGCTGGCGGACCCATCCGATTTTTGGCACCCAGCGTTTCCACAGCGGTATTGATATTGGCGCCGACTATGGCGACGCCATTGCTGCAGCCGACAACGGTACTGTTATTTTCAGCGGCTGGATGGGCGGTTATGGCAAGGCTGTTATTATTGATCACGGCGGCGGCATATCAACCCTGTATGCTCATAACTCCGAACTGCTGGTGGAGGAAGGCTACCGGGTATATAAAGGCCAGACAATTTCCCGCTGCGGTTCGACCGGTTACTCGACCGGCCCGCACCTGCATTTTGAAGTACGGGAAAATGGTTCGCCGGTCAGTCCGATGGGATATTTGCCCTAGAGGAGTATTAGAATATTTACAGCCATTTTGACATATAGTTAAAAGGATGAAATGAAAAAAGGCGTAGTCCGGAGCGAGGCGGCTGCCGGGTTCTGCGAATGCGCAGAACCCTGTATCCATCCAACCCGCGACTCTTGCGAGGTGTGTTGATTGAGCCGCCGTAAAATACTTTTTGGCGCAGTACTTTTGGTTTTGATGACATTTTTGGCTACATCTGCCGGCTTCTTATATTTGATGAATGCCTGGTCATCTGATGTTGTGAGCACGCTCAGAGTGCTACGTGCATTGCAGGTCGTTAAGTCACGGTATGTCGAGGATGTGTCTGTTGACACCCTGATGGCCGGGTCAATCAAGGGAATGGTCAACTCCCTGAATGATCCGCACTCCATCTATATGGACAACAAGATGTTTAAGGATTTCATGATTGAGACAGAAGGCTCTTTCGGCGGTGTCGGTATTGTTATTGGCACCAAAGATAAACTGCTTACCGTGGTAGCCCCCATTGAAGGAACCCCTGGTGAAAAAGCCGGCATTAAGAGCGGTGACCAGATCATCAAAATAGACGGCCAGGATACCAAAGATCTGGCCCTGGACGAAGCCGTCAATAAAATCCGCGGGCCGGAAGGCAGTAAGGTGGTCCTGACCATTAAGCGCGGTGAGGATACCCAAGACTATACCTTAACCCGTTCAAACATCCAGATTAAGACAGTTGCCGGAAAAATGATGGATAATCATATTGGCTATATTCGCATATCCATGTTTAACGAAAATACCGGTGACGATTTTATTCATAAGCTGCAGGAACTTGAGAAACAAGGGATGAAGGCAATCGTACTGGATTTGCGGGACAATCCGGGCGGCCTCCTGAACGAAAGTGTTGAAGTGGCCAGCCAGCTTGTACCCAAAGGTCCGGTGGTTTCGGTAGTTACCCGGGACGGGCAGCGGGAGACGCATTCCTCTAACCTGGCAGTACCGAAATATCCGGTAGCTGTTCTGGTTAACGGCGGCAGTGCCAGTGCTTCCGAAATTGTAGCCGGAGCTGTCCAGGATACCGGTGTCGGCACCCTGATTGGCACCAAAACCTATGGCAAAGGTTCTGTTCAAACGGTTATTCGGCTTGATGAAGCTTCGGCTGTCAAACTGACCATTGCCAAATACCTGACGCCAAAAGACCGCTCCATTAACGGGGTAGGTATTGAACCGGACATTACTATTGAACTGCCTGAGACCAAAGACAAAGATGTACAGCTTGAAAAGGCGCTTGAGGTTTTGCAAAGCAAATTATAATAAAAGGTGAGGTTGGTTTATATATATAAACCAACCTTATTGTTCATTGAGGTGAGGACAAGTTGTTTCCATGGTCTGATATTATGCTGCTTATTGTTCGCGGTGCTGTAGGTATCGTATTTAATTTTAACTTTTGGCTGATCCTGGCGCTGGTTGGTTATCAGTACTGGCAGATGCAAAAACGTCAGCTCCAAATGTTTGGCGTATACAACTACTCGCTGACCCAGCAGATTATGCTGGCCGGGGCTTACGGCCTGCTTGGCGGCATAGCGGCCAGCTGGCTGCTGACCCTTGTCGGTGTCACCATCAACCAACTTGGTCTTGCCTACATTTGGCCGGTGGCGCTGGCACTTATGCTGATTAACATGCGGTTTTTGTGCTTTGCCTATGCCGGTGGTTTGGTGGCTTTGTCCAATGTATTGTTTGGCTGGCCTGAGGTCAATGTGCCGCAGGTATTGTCGCTGGTTGCCGTACTGCATATAACCGAGAGCTTGTTAATTGCCGTCAGCGGCGGTTACAGCTCCATGCCGATGATTATTAAAAAGAGCGATGGCACCTTGGTCGGCGCCTTCAGTCTGCAAAACTTCTGGCCTTTGCCGCTGGTTATCCTGGCCGCGGTGGCTGTTCCCACAGGTACCGGAACCGGTGGCATCCTCAACATGCCGGACTGGTGGCCGCTGCTGCCGTTAGTGCAGGAAGCACCGGCCGGTTCGGCCTGGGTTTATGTTATGGCACCGGTGGTAGCCGCCCTTGGTTATGCCGATATGGCCATTGCCAGCCTGCCGCAGCAGCGGCGGCGGCAATCGGCATTGCATTTGGCTGCCTACAGTATCGTGCTGCTGGTGCTTGCCATATTATCGGCTAAATACACCTGGCTTCAGGCCATTGCCGCCGTACTGTCGCCCCTCGGGCATGAATTTCTTATTCAGCGTGACAACCGGCGCGAGATGGACGCTCCTCCCCGTTTTGTTCCGCCGCCGTATGGCGTAATGACGCTTGATACGGTTGTTGATGCACCGGCAGCCAGGGTGCTGGCGCCGGGAGATATTATTACCCATATTGCAGGCTTTACCATCAACAGCCGTTATGACCTGGCAGTGGCTCTCGCTCAAGCGCCGGAACGCTTTGAGCTTGTGTTTGAACGTGAAGGGACCACGCAGGTTAAAACTATTAAATTCAAGCGCGGCGAGCGCCGTTTGGGGGTAATTTTGGTCCCCGACGGAGATGAACAGTTTTACGCCGTGATGACAGAGGAACGCTATGGACTGTTTGACTGGGTCCGGGATAAATTGAGAAGACTTTGAAATGCTGAGATATTTGACCAGAACATATGTGCGTGCTATAATAAAAATAAAGCAAACATATGTTCTGGATAGTGATATTTATGAAAAACTTTCTTATCTGACGGGGATGCAGATGGGGTTGGAGCCTCATCTGCATCAAGTCTCCATTTATTTATAAAGTAAGATAGGTGATAACTATGGCAACCGTACCAAAACTCAATACCGTCCACCATGAGGGCAGTATTCCGTTCAAGGTGGAAGCGCCCTTCGTGCCGACAGGTGATCAGCCGGCAGCTATTGTCCAATTGGCTGAAGGCATCAAACAGGGTGATGCCGCTCAGGTGCTGCTGGGAGCTACCGGTACCGGTAAGACCTTTACTATGGCCAAAGTTATTGAGGCTGTACAAAAGCCGACTTTGGTCATAGCCCATAACAAAACCCTGGCCGCCCAGCTGGCCAGTGAGTTTAAGGAGTTTTTCCCCAATAATGCTGTTGAATATTTTGTCAGCTATTATGACTATTATCAGCCTGAGGCCTATATTGCGCAGACCGATACCTATATAGAAAAAGACGCTTCCATCAATGATGAAATTGATAAGCTGCGCCACTCGGCCACCAGTTCGCTGTTTGAACGGCGGGATGTTATTATCGTGGCCAGTGTTTCCTGCATTTATGGTTTGGGTTCGCCGGATGAATACCGGGGGCTGGTGCTGTCGCTGCGGCAGGGTCAGCTAAAAGACAGGGACGAAATCCTGCGTAAGCTTGTCGATATCCAGTATGAGCGCAATGATTACAATTTTACCCGGGGAACCTTCCGGGTCCGTGGTGATGTTGTGGAAATTTTCCCGGCAGCCTACGGGGAAAAGGCTTTGCGGGTCGAATTGTTCGGCGATGAAGTGGAACGTATTTTGGAGATTGACACCCTGACTGGTGAAATTGTCGGGGAAAGGAAACATATTGCGGTTTATCCGGCCTCTCACTATGTTACCTCCCGGGAAAACATGCTGCGGGCAGTGCAGGACATTGAAGCCGAACTAGATGACCGCCTGGCCTCTCTGCGGGCCGGCAATAAGCTGCTGGAGGCCCAGCGCCTGGAGCAGCGCACCCGCTATGACCTGGAAATGATGCTGGAAATGGGCTATTGTTCAGGCATCGAAAATTACTCCCGCCACCTGACCCAGCGTCAGCCGGGAGAGTCTCCCTATACGCTGGTGGATTATTTTCCGGAGGATTTTCTGATTGTTATTGACGAATCTCATGTTACCCTGCCCCAGATTAGGGCCATGTATGCCGGCGACCGTTCACGCAAAGAATCGCTGGTTGAAAATGGCTTCCGTTTACCCTCGGCGTTCGATAACCGGCCGCTGACCTTTGATGAGTTTGTCGAGCGGATTAATCAGATTGTCTATGTTTCGGCCACACCGGCTGCTTATGAACTGAAGGCAGCCAGTCAGGTAGCCCAGCAAATTATCCGGCCAACCGGACTTATTGATCCTGAAATTGAAGTACGTCCCATCAAAGGGCAGATGGACGATTTGCTGGATGAAATCAAGCTGCGCACAGCCGCCAATGAGCGGGTGCTGGTTACTACCCTGACCAAGAAGATGGCGGAAAACCTGACAGAATATCTAAAAGGCATGGGCATCAAAGTAACCTATCTCCATTCCGATATTGCGACAATCGAACGGGTGGAGATTATCCGGGATTTGCGGGCCGGGGTGCATGATGTGCTTGTCGGTATCAACCTGCTCAGGGAAGGCCTGGATATGCCGGAAGTATCGCTTGTCGCTATCCTGGATGCCGACAAAGAGGGTTTCCTGCGTTCGGAGACCTCGCTGGTACAGACCATCGGCCGCGCTGCCCGTAATGTCCATGGCAAGGTTATTATGTATGCCGATACCATCACCGACTCCATGCGGCGGGCGATGGGTGAGACCGAACGACGCCGCGAGATTCAGATGGCTTATAATACCAAGCATGGGATTACGCCGAAAACCATTGAAAAACGGGTTAAAGAACTTATCGAAACCACCAGGGTTGCCGAAACTCCGGCTGAATATAAAGCCGACCGTATTGGCAATATGCAGCGTGCCGATATGCTGGACTTGGCGGACAATTTGGAGAAAGAAATGCGTCAGGCCTCCAGACAGCTCGAATTTGAGCGGGCGGCTGAACTTAGAGATATGATTGTCGAACTCCGGCAAAAAGCCGGGGGTGGAACAGGTAAAGGCAAAACAGCCGGCAAAACCGGCAGTAAGACGAATAAAGCCAGGAAGAAGTAGCAGCTCCTGTTGCCCTTATCCGCTGGCTAAACTCGCTATAAGACTCCCGCTTCTAAAAGCGGGAGTTATACCCATACGGGCACAGGCGAGCGAGTAAGCCCCCTGGATAATTCCGGGTCGCTTTGTAATTTTACGCTGACAAGATGCTACCATTATCATTAAGATACTGGTATAATATAAAACGAATAATTGCTATCCATTAATATGCAGTAGTTAAAAGAGGGGAATAAGACAAGCATGACAGACAGTATTATCATTAAAGGTGCCAGACAACACAATTTAAAAAACATTGACATAACTATTCCACGCGACCAACTGGTGGTTATTACCGGGCTGAGCGGCTCAGGCAAATCATCACTGGCGTTTGATACCATTTATGCCGAAGGGCAGCGGCGCTATGTGGAGTCATTGTCCGCCTATGCCCGGCAGTTTCTGGGCCAGATGGACAAACCGGATGTCGACTATATCGAAGGCTTATCGCCGGCGATATCCATTGACCAAAAGACCACCAGCCGCAACCCGCGTTCCACCGTGGGGACCGTTACTGAGATTTATGATTATCTTCGCCTGCTGTTTGCCCGGGCCGGACGCCCGTATTGTCCCAAATGCGGCAAGCCTATTGCGCAGCAGACGGTGGAACAGATAGTCGACCAATTGCTGGCTTTGGGCGAGGGTGCCCGACTGAGCATTATGGCACCGGTAATTCGCGGGAAGAAAGGCGAGCACCAGAAAGTCCTGGAGGATATCGGCAAGCAAGGCTATGTCCGGGTGCGGGTGGACGGCGAGGTCCGTGATGTTACGGATGAGATTAAGCTGGAGCGGCACAAGAAACATACCATCGAAGTCGTGGTAGACCGCATTGTGGTGCGTGACGGGATTGCTACCCGTCTGGCCGACTCTATTGAAACTGCGCTTGAACTGGGCGGCGGCATTCTTACTGTCGATACCGGCGGCACCAACGAACTGATATTCAGCCAGAATTTTGCCTGTGTGGATTGCAGTATCAGCCTGCCGGAGATTGCCCCGCGGATGTTTTCTTTTAACAATCCTTTTGGCGCCTGCCCGGACTGCACCGGTCTCGGCAACAACCTGGAAATAGACCAGGCGCTGGTCATTCCTGATCCGGGCAAGTCTTTTATTGACGGGGCTATTGCGGCCTTGAGCAAGAATACCAATTCCTATTTCATGTGCCAGCTGGAAGCCGTGTTGGAACGCTATGGCAAAACCCTGTATGACACCTGGGAAAATACCCCTGATGATCTGAAGGAGATTATTCTTCATGGCGGCGGGGCTGAGAAATTCACTTTCCGTTATGATAATATGTATGGCGAAACCAAAACCTATTACTCGGTGTTTGAAGGGGTATTGCCGATGCTTTCCCGGCGGCACCGTGAGTCCACTTCCGACTGGTCCAGGGAAGAAATTGAAGAATACATGAGCTCCAAGCCCTGCCCGGCGTGCAAAGGGGCAAGACTTAAGCCGGAAGCGCTGGCCATCAGGGTTGGCGGCAAAAATATTTATGAAATCACCCGCCTGACGGTGGCTGAGTCCCAAGCCTTTTTCAGCAAGCTGGAGCTTACTGAGCGGGAAAAAGTCATTGCCAACCAGATATTAAAAGAGATTAATGCCCGTCTGGGCTTTTTGCTCAATGTCGGCCTGGATTACCTGACGCTTGACCGGGCTGCCGGTACGCTTTCCGGCGGTGAAGCTCAGCGCATCCGGCTGGCAACGCAAATTGGTTCAGGCTTGGTCGGGGTGCTGTACATTCTGGATGAGCCCAGCATCGGCCTGCACCAGCGCGACAACAACCGTCTCCTGGACACGCTGAAGCATTTGCGCAATCTGGGAAATACGCTGCTGGTGGTGGAACATGATGAAGATACCATGTATACCGCCGATCATATTATCGACATTGGCCCGGCTGCCGGTGCGCACGGCGGCAATATTGTCGCCGCAGGTACTGTCGATGACATCAAAGCCTGCGAAGACTCGGTAACAGGCCAGTATTTAAGCGGACGCAAAGCCATTCCCGTACCGGCCGAGCGCCGTCAGCCAAACGGCAAATGGCTGGAGGTTATCGGAGCTAAGGAAAACAACCTCAAAAAGGTCAATGTCCGGTTCCCGTTAGGCGTGTTTACCGCTGTTACCGGGGTGTCGGGTTCTGGCAAAAGCACGCTGGTCAACGAAATTTTATATAAGGGCCTGGTCAGTCAGCTGTATCGTGCCAGCCGCGCACGGCCGGGAGACCATGACAGTATTCGCGGTCTGGAATATATTGATAAAATTATTGATATCGACCAGTCGCCTATTGGCCGGACACCGCGCTCCAATCCGGCGACCTATACCAGTTTGTTTGACAGCATCCGGGAACTGTTCAGCCAGACGTCAGAAGCCAAGATGCGGGGCTACCGTCCGGGCCGCTTCAGCTTTAATGTCAAAGGCGGCCGTTGCGAAGCCTGCAAAGGTGACGGCATTATTAAGATTGAAATGCACTTTTTGCCTGATGTCTATGTGCCTTGTGAAGTGTGCAAGGGAGCCCGCTACAACCGTGAGACGCTGGAAGTCCACTACAAGGGGAAAAGCATTGCCCAGGTTCTGGACATGGTGGTCGACGAAGCGGTTGAATTTTTCCAGAATCTCCCCAAGATTCACCGCAAGCTGCAGATTATGAAGGATGTGGGCCTGGGGTATATCAAGCTTGGTCAGCCTGCGACCCAATTGTCGGGCGGCGAGGCGCAGCGGGTTAAGCTGGCCACCGAACTGGCACGGCGCAGTACCGGCAAAACGCTGTATATTCTGGATGAGCCCACTACCGGTTTGCATACCGCCGATATTCACCGCCTGCTGGAGGTGCTGCAGCGGCTGGTTGACGGCGGCGATACGGTTGTGGTTATTGAACACAACCTGGATGTAATTAAAACCGCTGATTATATTATTGACCTGGGGCCGGAGGGCGGCAACCGGGGCGGCACCATTGTTGCGCAGGGTACACCGGAGCAGGTGGTAGCTGTGGCGAAATCGTACACCGGTCAGTATTTAGCCCCCATCCTGGCGCGCGGGCCGCGGCAGCAGCGTGAGTAAAGGAGGTGTCCGGCCATTTCTGTAATATCTCCTGCAGTTGAGGAAAAACTGGCATTGTTGCCTGACAAGCCTGGCGTCTATCTGATGAAAGACGGGAAAAACCGGATTATCTATGTCGGCAAAGCCATTAATTTGAAAAACCGGGTGCGCTCCTATTTTCAGTCAAGCCGTAATCATTCGCCCAAAGTAATTGCTTTGGTGGCGAGGATTGCCGACCTGGAGTATATCATTACTGCTTCTGAGATTGAAGCCCTGATACTGGAGTGCAATCTGATAAAAAAACATCGTCCCAAGTACAATATCAGCCTACGGGACGACAAAAGCTACCCCTATATTAAGGTGACGAAAGAAGACTATCCCCGGGTATATGCCACCCGCAAGGTGGTAAAAGACGGCGCCAGGTATTTCGGGCCGTACACCAGTGCCGGCGCGGTGCACGAAACGCTCAAGCTCTTAAAAAACTTGTTCCCGCTGCGTTCCTGCCGCCAGCTTGACTCCAAGCGTCCTTGCCTGGAACACCATATTAAACGCTGCCTGGCTCCCTGTGCCGGGAAAGTGGATCAGGAAACCTACGGCGCGATGATTAAAGCCGTGGGCCTGTTCCTGGAAGGCCGCAGTGACGCGGTTGTTAAACAGCTTAAGCAGGCCATGGGACAAGCGGCGGAAGACCTGGAGTTTGAACAGGCTGCCAGGCTGCGCGACCAGCTTGCGGCTGTCGAGAAAATTATTGAAAAACAAAACATGGTAACAGGCAGCGGCGATCAGGATGCCATTGGCTTGGCCAGGTCGGCTGCCGGGATTTGTGCCCAGGTATTCTTTATTCGCAGCGGCAAAATGGTGGGACGGGATCACTTCATGCTGACAGGCGGCGAGGATGAAACCGACCAGACTATCCTGGAAGCCTTTGTTAAACAGTACTACAGCCAGGCTGCCTTTATTCCCCGGGAAATCCTGCTGCCGCTGGCGCTGGCGGAGCAGCATCTTTTAGCCGAGTGGCTGAGCGGTGTCAAAGGCGGGCGGGTACAGGTAGAAACCCCAAAACGAGGCACGAAGAAAGATTTGGTCAATATGGCGGCAGGCAACGCGGCTACCGTACTGGAAGAACAGGCGGTGCGGCTGGAAGCCGATGCCGGCAAGACGGCCGGCGCCGCAGCCGAGCTTGGACAGTACCTGGGTTTGCCGGGTGCGCCTGAACGGATTGAGTGTTTTGACATTTCCCACATCCAAGGTTCGGAAACGGTGGCATCGATGGTGGTGTTTGAGGGCGGGCAGCCCAATAAGAATGAATACCGCCGCTATAAGTTAAAAACCGTTGAAGGCAAGCCGGATGACTTTAAGTCCATGCAGGAGGTAGTGGGGCGGCGTTATCGCGAGGCAATCGAAAAAGGACCTGTGCCGGATTTGATTATTATCGACGGCGGCAAAGGCCAGCTTAGCTCGGCCCTGCCCATTATTCGCGCTGCCGGGCTTACAGAAGTGACGGTAGTGGGGCTTGCCAAGGAATTTGAACATATCTTCCGTGAAGGAATCAGCGAACCGCTCATTCTGCCACTGCATTCCCAGTCGCTGTATTTGGTGCAGCGCATCCGTGACGAGGCCCACCGTTTTGCCATTACCTACCACCGAAAACTGCGGTCCAAGCGTAATCTGGTGTCAGTGCTTGACCATATCCCCGGCATTGGCGCCAAACGCCGGAAAGCGCTGTGGGATCATTTCGGCAGCCTGGCCAAAATTAAAGCCGCCGAGGTAGCGGAACTAACGAAAGTTAACGGCATGACGCTGCCTGCGGCTGAAGCGGTGTACAATTTCTTTCGCAAGAAAGTGTATGAATAAGAACAGGTACTTATTGGCAGCTTTTGTTTGCAATCTTCTTGTAAAAATAGTAAAATATTAGACAAGTAGTTTATTATTAATAAGGAGTGGATAGTAATGGAAAAGTATAGATGTATGGTATGCGGTTATGAGTATGATCCGGATCAGGGCGACCTGGACCATGGCGTTCAGCCGGGAACAGCATTTGCCGATGTATCGGAAGACTGGCAATGCCCGGTTTGCGGCGTAGGCAAAGACCAGTTCGAGCAAATATAGCAAATAAACAAAGACTTGGCTTATGCCAAGTCTTTGTTTTATTTAATAGCAGGTGTAAGGCTTGTAATGGTGATTATTTCACCGGCAGTAATGAACAATAATATCATGAGGAAGTATATTATCCTTGTCGTAAATCATAAAGGCAAAAAGCCAGTTGAATCCGGCAACGCTCTTGTGCGGAAGACAAGTCGCTCTGGAGTAAGCTTTTGATTTTGGCAATACGGTAGTTGATGGTATTTCGATGGGTAAAGGTGTGCTCAGCAATGAGTTGTACACTGGAGTTAAATTCAATATAATAGCGCAGCGTTTCTAAATAATTGGATTTGTGTTGTTGGTCGTACTCTACAATAGGCTTCAGCGTTTGCGCATATAAATTGTCTAATATCGCCTCATTGGAAATACCTAATATAATTTGATACAAACCTAAGTCATTATAGAAGCAATAAGTTTTGCGGGTAGCCATTGCTACTTGCAGGGCTTTATCTGCTTCTATTCGTTTATCAAATAGCGAGTGTATGCCCTGCCCCAAAGCGGCAATGCCATAATGAATAGACCCGGTGCTTAAGGACTTATGCAGGAAAGCTATTACAGCCGAAAAATTGCTTTCGGTTATGTTATACAGGATGGCATACTGTATCGTTTTTTTCGTCAAAATCAAATATTTTTGTTCCACTTGATTTAACACCGCAGTTAATTTATCGGCAGCAATGTTTTTAAAAGCGATAATTCCATAGGTGGAATAGACATACTGCTCCATATCTTCATGTTCAGCAATAAGTGCATTATCAATCCGATTATCAAACATGGCACTGGAGAATATTTTGCTAAAATATTGTGCTTCTTGTTTCTCTTTAATAGTATCATCATAGTAATCCTGCATAATATCAACCATGCGTATTTCCCATGGTATGATAAGCAGCGGCAAGCCATTGGCATTGCAGTATTCAATAAGAGAATCCGGCACATCCTTAATATAAGTTCCAATACATAAGATAATACCGCTTACCCCTTTTTTATGTACTGAATAAATGAACTCTTCAAGCCAGCGGTCATAATTGTTGGCAAGCCCGGTCGTAATTATTAACTCTCTGCCGCGCAGGTATTTAACATTATTCAGGTCCTCTAGCAGATAAACCCATTCGACAGGCTCATAGATACCCTTTTCACCAGCTAGTAGTGTTAGCTGGTGCTTTTTTTGAAACTTTTCATAAAATTGTTTTAGCGTCAATGATATACCCCTCATTTCATTTACTGAAACTATAAATAGTATAAATCAATAGCAGTTGGTTGTGCAGCACGAAAAAGCAGAGTTTTTTTTAGGCTCCAATCTCATTGAACGCCGAAAAAACAAGTGCTAAAATACATACAAATTCAAAAATACACCAATGGGAGGGAATTGTTATGGATGCTGAAAAACCACTGAAAGATGTAATAAAAAACTATGTAGAGGAATATCACAAGTGTCCAATCTACACACAGATTGTAAAATACATGTCTGTATTGGACAAAATCCCCGATATAAGCAGTCAGCGAAAGAGCAAGAAGCAGGGGAACATTCACTTTGCTTTGGAATAATCTGGTTTCCCGAACACACCAGTTACCTGTTCTGATCATCAAACGATACCTGCGAGACAGAGGTCAGCGGATTTTTTGCGTCCGTTGACCTTTGCCGTTTCTAATATAACCGTCTTTCTGCTTCACTGCTGTAAGTCATAAAGACAAAATGCCAGTTGAATCCGGCAACGCTCTTCCATGGAAGACAAATCGCTCTGGAGTATTTTTTTGATTTTTCCAATACTGTAATTGACGGTATTTCGATGCGCAAAAGTGTGTTCAGCAACCCGTTGGACGCTGGAATTAAATTCGATATAATAGCGCAGTATTTCTAAGTAATTGGAATTATGCTCATTGTCGTAGTCGACAACAGGCTTCAGCGACTGTGTATATAAATCGTCCAATATCGCCTCATCGGCAATACCTAATATAATTCGATAAAGGCCTAACTCATTATAGCAGCAGTAAGTCTTGCGGGTAGCCATTGCTACTTGCAACGCTTTATCTGCTTCTATTCGTTTGTTAAATAGCGAGTGTATACCCTGTCCCAGAGTGGCAATCCCATAATGAACAGGCTCGGTACTTAGAGACATATGCAGCAAAGCTGCTGCTGCCGAAAAATTGCTTTCAGTTATGTTATATAAAATGGCATACAGTGTAGTTTTTTTCGTCAGAATCAGGTATTTTTCCTCAGTTTGATTCAGGACGGCAGTTAATGTGTCCTTAGCAACATTTTTAAAAGCAACAATCCCATAGGTAGAATAAGAATACGGTTTCATATCCTCGTGGTCTGCAATAAATTCATTGTCAATAGTATTGTTAAACATCGCATTGGAGAATATTTTACCAAAATATTCTCCTTGTTGTTTCTCTTTAAAAAAATCATCATAATATTCTTGCATAATATCAACAATATATATGTCCCAAGGTATGACAAGCAGCGGCAAATTGTTATAGTTGCAGTATTCAACAAGAGGAAGCGGTATCTCGGTAATATAAGCCCCCATACATAGGATAACACCGCTTGCGCTTTTTCGTCTCGCCGCACAAAGGAGTTCTTCAAGCCAGTAGTCGTCATAATGGTTGGCAAGTCCGGTTGTAATAATCAAGCCTCTGTCGCGCAGAAATTTAATATTATTCAAATCCTCTAACAGATAGATGCCTTCAATAGAAGCATGAATACCCTTTTCGCCAGCTATTAATGTCAGCTGATGTTTTTCTTTGAACTTCTCATAAAATTGTTTCAGTGTCAATGCGCTACCTCGCCTCTCACTATATTTTTTATAGATAGTATAAAATAGTACAAGTTGGTTGTACAGCACAAAAATGCAGAGATTTTTTAGGCTTTAGTTTTGTTGATTAGTTTAAAAAACAAGTGCTAAAATACATATAAATTCAACTAGTAGTCCGCCAAGCCTAAGATATAGGATGAATTGTGCGAGATTTTTCGTCCAGCAAGGCGGAGGAGCCGCGCATATCGGACATATGTAAGGCGACGACAACGAAGCTGGGCGGAAAATATCGCGACAAGAACACTATAGATTTAGGCTGGGTGGGCTACTAAGGAAATTAGGTGGAGAACAAAATGAAGAATAAGATAAGAATTTGGACAAAGCAACATGAAAACATCCTCAAAGATTTAGAAGCCAATGACCGGTATATCGTAAAAAAAGAATACATAGTGGGTAAAATGGAAGAACACGCCTCGCTGTACCTGGATGTATACAATTGGTATTATTCAGCAGCAAGCAAGTTGGTTATGCCTCCTCAAGATGTACAATACCCTATCTGGGTGTCTTTAGCAGAGGAAGAAAAAATAGCGAACAGTCCTGGCAATGTGCAGATAGAAATCCTGGTAGACGAAGATCAGCTTATTACCATGGATTTTGATAAATGGGGCCGGATCGTCAACTATATGTATATCCCTGCTGATGCACAGGATGAACAAGAACATGCGGCACTCCTGCGCCGTTATGGAGTTGACGATTGTACTGCTTATATGAAACCTTTCTACCCCAATATCAGACAAAAGATCATTAAAAGCTGGGATCGACTATTTGACGAGAGTATCGTTTTGACTGAAGCCAGGGTGGGAACTATATGGGAGTTGAAGAAAGAATGGATTGTCAGCATAACCAGATAACACTGTACACAGCCCAGACAGATGAAGTAGTCGCCAACCTCTTGGCGCATGGGCATCATTATGTTAAACTAGAGTACATTTCCCGGAAATATGCCGAAGTATCTGCTGTGTTTCTCCAGGCATATGCCTGGTATACTGAACATGCGCAGCGTATTGTTCCCAAACCGCAGCAAGCCGAATCGGCTGTCTGGTCTTTTTGTGATATAAAATACCTGGAACGTCATCCCGGCCATCAAATACTGAAGCTCAGCGTTCCCCTTGCGAGTGCGGTATTTTTTCGGATGAGCGACTGGAACAAGATACTGAACCTTAACTATATTGGTGAATCAGCAGCAGAGGAAGCTCTATTTGCTGAAAAGCTAGCTCGCTATGGCATTCGTTACGCAGGGGATATACACACAACCCCCTTTTACCCCCACCTCAAAAAAGAGTGCCGGGACAGCTGGCAAAATCTGTTTCGCTATGACCAAAAGGTAAAGGCGACCGGATCCTGCCTGTATCCGGATATGCAGGCAGGTCTGTGGCAGGTCAAAAAAGAATGGATTGTTGCAAAGGTGGGCGACTGATTGCAGCACCGGTTTGCACCGCTTTTCATCATTCTTGCGGGCTCGTGTTGGGGGGCTCAGGGGATTTTTGTCCGCTTCTTCAATGAGTTCCCTGTGTACTTTTAGCTGATTTCGGTCAGATTGCCGGTGCGGTGAAGACAGGCGGGGCTATGGCCGTTCTGCTGATGATGTCCCTTGCCGTGGTTACGACCTTGATCCCGAACTTGTCGTATCTTGAGGGGTTGAAGTACGTGGAGACAGGCAAGGCAGCCGTCATGTTGGCGACAGAATCCGTAATGGCAACAATATTCGGATTGCTGCTGTTCAAGGAAGTGCCGACGATTTGGGGGTTTATTGGCATGTGTCTCGTCGTGACGGCCATTGTTTTGCTCAACGTAAAGGTAAAGCCGGAACCAGTAACAATATCGAAACCGGCAATAAAGGGTGAGCCGGTCGGGGAAATCTCAAAGTAGGTGTATTGTTACAAGACATGAAACACAGCAGGGGACAAGGGACGGTGGAATTGTCTTAATTCAAATCATTTTTTCGATAAGACAGTATCTCTGTCTCCAGTCCTATCGGTTTTAGATTTATCTTATTACATTTACATTTTGATTTAAGAAGCAAAATGAACGTCAGACTGTGCGAAAACAAATTCCCATAATTTCCATTCACCACTTAGATATTAAAAACAGGCACTAACATTGAATTTAGGAACAAAATAATAGCAGAATATTGCTAATGCTCTCCACTTTTTCAGTATTTTCCCAACTAACCTGGAGTTTTCGCACAACCTGACGTCCCCTTGCTTCTACAAATTGCCACTCTGATGCACCTTGTGGTGGAGATTTACAAAAATGCAAAGAATGTGGCGGTACTTATTGTGGCAATTGTTCTGGTAATGGTTATGGAGGAAGTTGTCCGTTTTGTGGCAATAATGAGTCAAAGTCTTTCTGATTCATCAGATTTGATTTTCAATAGGTAACATTATCCAGTTGTTGTTTGTTCACCAGACGACACCTGAGAGAAAAGAGAGGTCAGTGGATTTTTATGTCCACTGACCTTTCGTTGTTATTCATATAAAAAATTCGATATTGTCCCTTTTCCTATTATTTTTGATGCATTTTGTATTTTGAACTCTCTACCAACACACAATAATGATTGAATTTCTTCGTATGCCTCCTGCTCTATTGTGGGCATTTCAATAATTACATTATAAGTTTTACCGCTTATTAATACATCAACATTTTTATCAACGACTATTGTACCTGAGAAAAGTAAATCATTACCAAAATTAATGGAAGGTCTTATTATATTTTTAGTACTTAAGCCGTAAGATAAACTTTTTGCACTGTCGCTTTGTTGATCAAAACTTACTCTAGCTTCTAAAATCAGCATTTTCTACTCCTCAATATTTATGAGTAATCTCTTGAATGATTTTATTAAATTCACCTAGTTTGTCTGCTTGAATAGTGACTGTCCCATTCTTAAATATGAATTTATCAACCTGTGTAAAATCGCCTAATTTATTTAGCATATTGGCTGATACTTTAACCTCAATAACAGCACCAATATCAGAGTATTTTTCCGCAAATTTAAGAGTTTCTTCAAAGCTTAGTCCAAATTGTTTTGCTTGTAATCCACTTGGAATAACTGTAAATTCACTAGTTTTCATGACTTGATAAAACTCTTTAGGCCCTACAGCTCTATATAGGCTAACTAATTTAGGAGCATTACTCGTTACGCCCCCAACAACCTTTAAACCACCCCCAATAGAAGCCATAACGCTATCCTGTACTTCTTTTGTCACTTGTATCTGCTTTTCTACTTCTGTTACTAATAATTGTGCATTTCTTGGATCATTAGGGTCAATTCCTTGCGATTTTAAAGAAAGTTCTGCCCAAAATAATGCATTTTCAGTTTCTGTTTTTACTAACCATGCTGTATATGGATTATTGAGATTTACTACTTCCGTTGATAATTCGGGAAACAAAGAGGTTGTACTACCATCCAAGTTATAGCCAAGATCTTTTCCTATTGCAACCCACTTATCAATTTGTTCGTTAGATATCTTACCCCATTTCTCTTTTATCGCGGCAGTTTCTTCATCATTTTTACTGTTGCTTAATTCGATAAGCATTTGCTGATATTGATGTTTTTCTAGAGCTATTTGTATAGAACCAAAGTCTATCAATATTGCTTCTATGTTATTATCTGCAAGCCACTGTTTATTTTGCTTCTTATCAATATCTGCCCAATAACTTACTACATCTTTTACAGCTTCACTATATTTTTCTGGGGTAATATCCCCATTTTCTAGCGCTGCTTTGAGTTTCTCCAAATCCGCTTGATACTTAACATATTGTTCGTGAGTCAAATAGTTATTCTTCGTACCACTAGCCGCTGTACTAGCTCCGGTCTGCGCATTTCCGCCGACTACTTTCGCTGCAGCCGCTCCAAGAACAGCACTTGCCCATTGGTGCATGGCAGGGTTATCTTTAAATTTCTCTGCCAATGCTTTTTGTACGGCTTCATTTACTGCTGCTCCCATCGCACCGGAAGTAAAGCTGCCTCCACCAAGCTGTGCCATGAGGCCACCGGCAACGGTATGGAGGAATACCTTATATTCTCCGCCATCTGCCCATTTGGCTTTTTCTTCTGGCGTTGTAGCTTTCTCCTGCATTCGGAGCGCATAATCACCAATTTCCTTAAACGCTACTTCGCCAAATACCTTAGCCAGTTCCTGTTGTTCTTGAACAGTCTTCTTGTCAAATATCTGACCAAGTGCATTCAACGCTTCACTTGGGTTACGACTGAGGTCTGATAAGTTCTGCTCAGGATTGGAGCGTACTTCAATGGTTCCGGGGGCAATAGCTGAGTGCGTAGTGCTGCTGGCGTCACCGGAGACGGGAATGCCAATATCAGGAGTTAAGCCTGCGTTCTTTGCTTCCGCACCTTTCCGGGTATCAAGATTAACGCCAACACTGCTCGCACTGTACTCCGCCTTATTCTCAATATCCGAATAGGTCAGTGTATCGGTACTAAGCCTGTTCTTATCCGGCGTAGCCTCGCTGCTAATATACGAAGCAAAGGGACGTTCATTTTGCTTCGTCATATTCCAGTATTAAAAAGCTATGTAACCGTTTCGCAGTATCACAACTGATAATGAAAATTAACATCAACATAATTATCCTTATTATGATAAAATTTGGAAAAGTTGTCAATATTTTTTCGGGGAGTTAAGAATTGAGAATGAATACAAATTAAAAATTATAATTGTCTTTGCGGTTTTACCGGCAGGATTTTGACAGACAAACAAGAATTCCATCAAAATACTGAATGTATAATCAGGAGGGACGAAATGGATATTATAAGCATTAAGACGGCTGCAAAAGAAAAATTTCAGGGTGCCTGCCGGCTTTGTCCTGTATGCAATGGGATTGTCTGTGCCGGAGAAGTGCCAGGCATGGGCGGTTTGGGTACAGGTGCGGCCTTTCGGCATAATGTAGAAGCTCTGGCTGACTGCCGCCTGAATTTAAGAACTATTCATAGTGTGAAAAATCCTGATATGTCCTGTCGGATATTTGGTTTGGAATTAACGCTGCCCATTATTGCCGCAGCTATTGGCGGCATTGCGATGAATATGAAAGGTGCACTGACAGAGGAAGAATACGACACAGCCATTGTCAGCGGCTGTCGTAAGGCCGGCACTATCGGTATGACCGGTGACGGCCCCAATCCGGCGGTTTTTTCCACAGGTATGGCGGCAATTGGCAAGGAACAGGGCTGGGGAATACCGATTATTAAGCCGCGTGAGACAGATAAAATTGTTGAACTGGCTAAACAGGCGGCTGCTGCCGGTTGTCCGGCTTTTGGCATAGATATTGATGCCGCCGCGCTGGTTAATATGACTAATGCCGGACAGCCTGTCGGTCCTAAGACCATTCAGGAACTGGAATACATCAAAAACCACACAAATATTCCTTTTATTGTCAAAGGCATTATGACTCCCGATGATGCTGAGGCCTGTTGGCAGGCCGGTGTTGATGCCATTGTCGTATCCAATCATGGCGGACGGGCGCTGGATTATACACCTGGCACGGCTGAGGTGCTCCCGTATATTGCCGAAGCTGTAAAAGGCAAGATGACCGTGTTGGTTGACGGCGGCATCAGAAGTGGAGCCGATGTGCTGAAAATGCTGGCCCTGGGTGCTGATGCCGTGCTGCTCGGACGGCCGCTGGCCATTGCTGCAGTAGGCGGCGGGGCGGATGGTGTGGAATTTATGATCAATAAATACCGGGCCGAACTTAGTGCGGCCATGACCTTGACAGGTACAGCCCAGACCAATGACGTGCCTGTAGAAATATTATGGTAAAGCCCACAGCAAAGCCACCGGCCTTGTATTGTGATCTGATTTCCACTGCCTGGGGTCCGATTGCTGCCATATGGTCTGATGTAGGTTTATGGGAATTAGGGTTTCCGAGTGCTGATGAAACGGCTGCCTTGGCCGATATCCGTGTTAAAGAGTTCACCATGCTGGAGGCAGGCCGGGAAGCTTGCCTCTGGTCTGAGGAACTGAGCCGGGAGTTGCAACTATATTTTCAGGGGTTTCCGGTTGCTTTCAGCGTACCGGTTGACTGGCGGCTGTATACTCCGTTTCAGACGGCGGTGCTCACCTATACGGCAGGCATCCCGTACGGCATTACTGTCAGTTATCAGGCGGTAGCCCAGGCTGTCGGCAATCCAAAGGCGGCCAGAGCGGTTGGCGGTGCGCTGAACGGCAACCGGACGCCGCTGGTGGTGCCCTGCCACCGGGTAGTGGGGGCTAATGGCAGTCTGACAGGTTTTGAGGGCGGTATCGACCTGAAACGGGCGCTGTTATTGCTGGAAACAGAGATTGTAGAGTAAAGCCGCAGCTGGTATGATGACAACTGCAAAAAAAATGGTAATAACCATATTGCCGAATTTTTGTCTCTTGGGATATAATAAATAGTGTCGGTTGATTTTGCCAGACCTTGGTGGAAGGAGTAGTACGGTGAGTGGTTTTTTGCTGCGGATTATTATTAATGCGGTAATTCTATTTATGGTAGTGGTTGAACTACCGGGTATTTTTGTGGATACTTTAGGCGGGACTTTGTTGGGTGCGACTATCGTCGGGGTGGCTAATGCCGCCATCAGGCCGCTCTTGTCAATTGCCGATTTGCCGCTTTCATTCATGAATCTGGGCGGTATTACTGTTGTGACCAATGTGTTTACTCCGTTCATGGTGGTCAAAGCATTGCCGGGGTTTCAAATCACTGGTATGGTAGCATCGCTGGCGGGGATTTTGCTAATAACCCTATGCAGTGTCACGCTGTCAAAAGTAATACATGACAGGTAGATAATTGGCAGGAATTTTGCGTGCAGCGAGATTCCTGTTTTTCATTATGGAGAAAAAGGAGAGTAACATGGCAATAAAATTAGTAGCATTGGATTTGGATGATACCTTATTAAACAGTAAACTGGCCGTTTCGCCGCGGGCGTGTGAGGCCATTCGCCAAGCTGTGGCGCAGGGGGTAACGGTGACGATAGCCACCGGGCGGATGTACCGTTCGGCCTTACCGTATGCCCGGCAACTGGGGTTGGATGTGCCGATTATTACCTATAACGGGGCGCTGATTAAGTCCTGTTTGTCAGGAGAGGTATTACTGGATCAACCCATTGAGCGGAAGCTGTCGCAGCAGGTGCTGGCCCTGTGCAAAGAACGGGGCTGGTATATTCAAAATTATGTCCGGGATGAACTGTATGTGGAAAAAATCAACCAATACGCCGAGCAGTATTCGCGCCTGGCGGCGGTACCGGTCACCGCTGTGGGGGACAGGCTGTATGACGGGGAAGAATCTTCCAATAAAATGCTGATTATGTCCACGCCGGCAGGCATTGTTGAGATATATGACATATGTAAGGCTCTGTTTGGCAATCAGCTCAGTATCGCAATATCCAAGCCAACATATCTGGAGATAACTGACCCGCTGGCCAATAAAGGCAGAGCGCTGGCTTTTTTAGCCGATAAGCTGGGAATAACAAAAGAGGAAACAATGGCTGTCGGCGATAGCGGCAATGATGTCGACATGCTCAAGTACGCCGGTTGGAGTGTGGCGATGGGCAACGCCAGTGCGGCCGTGAAAGCCATTGCCCGTTTGGAAACGCTGGCCAATGATGCCGATGGCGTGGCGGAAGCTATTGAAAAATATGTGCTGGCATAACGGTATGCATGCCTGTTACGTCCGGCAAGCTAGCAAATTAATTATGTAACTTGCTGTCACAGGCAGGAAAATCCGGCCAATGGTAAGAACTACCTATGGTAACTGGTAGTCAGGGGGGCGCAGTATGCGGGATAAGAGCATGAACATTCTGCTCATCGAAGACGATGAAGTCGATATAATGAATGTTGAGCGGGCTTTTAAACGAATTAACCTTACGAATCCTCTCTATATTGCCCGTAATGGTGTTGAGGCGTTAGCCATGCTGCGTGGTCAGAATGGCAAAGCCATTGTGCCCTGGCCCAGATTAATTTTGCTTGATATCAATATGCCCCGGATGAATGGTATCGAATTTTTACACGAAATCAGACAAGACCCTGCCTTAAAAATGATAACAGTGATTGTTCTGACAACCTCGAATGAAGAACGGGATGTTGTTGCTGCTTACCAGTTCAACGTTGCCGGCTATATTATTAAGCCGGTTTCATTTGAAGAATTTGTTAAAACCTTGGGAGCGCTTGACCATTATTGGACGTTAAGCGAGATGCCGTAAGGAGTTGTTTGGCTATGGCGGAAGAACTGAGAATACTGTTAATCGATGATGATGAAGTTGACCGGATGATGGTTAAGCGAGCACTCAGGGCTGCTCATGCTCAGATTATTATTCACGAAGCTGTTACCGGCAGCCAGGGGCTTAATGAGGCGCAAACAGGCAGATATGACTGTGTTTTTCTTGACCAATGTCTGCCAGGGGACAGCGGCCTGGCTGTACTGTCAGCCATTCGGGCCGCCGGGGTCAAAACACCGGTCATTATCCTGACAGGTCAGGGCGATGAACAGCTGGCTGTTGATGTAATGAAAGCCGGTGCTACCGATTATATGGTAAAAAACAAGCTTTCGGCCGACAGCCTGTCCCAGTGCCTGCGGGCAGCCATCAGGCTGGGACGGGCGGAGGCTATGATTGAATATCTGTCCTATTATGATGCTGCCACCGGGCTGCCTAACCGTCTCCTCTTAATTGACCGCTTAGTGATGGCTTTAGCAGGTATTGAGCGCAGCGGCGGCATGCTGGCGTTGTTGTTTGTCGGTGTTGACCGTTTTAAATTGGTAAACGATACCCTCGGACATGGTCTGGGTGACAAACTCATCCATCTTGTTGCCAACAGGCTGAATGCCTACGTAGGCAAACAAGCCGTGGTTTCCAGGGTAGGCGGTGACGTGTTCGGGATTTTGCTGCCGGAACTGGCTGATTCCCAGGTGGCGGCCAGTATTGCCGAGGACCTGATCGAGGGCATCAGACAGCCGGTTGACTTGAACGGCTATGTCTGGCATACCTCTGCCAGTATCGGTATTGCCGTATGCCCTGACGACGGGCAGAATGTGGATGTGCTGCTAAAAAATGCCGAGTCGTCCATGTACCGGGCGAAAGAACAGGGTGGCGACGCGTACCAGTTTTATACTAAAAGTATGAATGAACGGGTTCTTGAGCGGATGCTGCTGGAAAATAGCTTGCGTCAGGCGATCGATAATAATGAACTGGTGATTCATTATCAGCCGCTCATTGATGGCACAACCGGACGTACCGTCGGCGTGGAGGCCCTGGTACGCTGGCTGCATCCTGAGCGTGGCCTGATACAGCCGATGGAGTTTATTCCCCTGGCGGAGGAAACCGGACTGATTGTACCCATTGGCGAATGGGTGCTCCGTACGGCGTGTGCGCAGAATAAAGCCTGGCAGGATGCCGGTTATCCGCCGGTGGTGATGGCTGTTAATTTATCCGGACGCCAGTTCCGTCAGCCGGATTTCACCGGCAGGATCAGCAAGGTGCTGGCCGCTACCGGCTTGGCGCCGGAGTATCTGGAACTGGAAATTACCGAGAGCATTGCGCTGGAAGATGTGGAATATACCATTGCGATTCTCAAAGAATTAGGTGCTATGGGTATCGGCATTGCCATTGATGATTTCGGCACAGGGTATTCTTCCTTAAGTTATCTGAAACGCTTTCCGATAACAACCCTGAAGATCGACCGGATTTTTGTTCAGGATGCTGCCAAAAGCCAGCAGGATGCCGCCATTATATCGGCCATTATTTTACTGGCGCACAATCTGAATCTTAAAGTTGTTGCCGAAGGGGTGGAAACCCCCGAACAGCGGCTATTGCTGCGGGAACGGCATTGTAATATGATGCAGGGCTTTTTATTCAGCCGGCCGCTGCCGGCAGAGCAGGTGGCAAGTCTGTTTGATTTTTGCTGGTGAACTTGCAGTTCCCATTAATAAAAATAATGGGAACTGTATTTTGCTTTTTTGCCAATACTACCCTATAATTAAAGTAACAATCGCCTAGAAGGAAAAATTGAGGTGTATGTATATGCTGGATAACTTTCGCCTGGTAATTATCACCGGTATGTCCGGTGCCGGTAAATCACAGGTGATGCGGGCTATGGAAGACCTGGGTTATTTTTGCGTGGATAACCTCCCGCCGATGTTAATTCCCAAATTCGCCGAATTATGCGCCCAATCAGGCGGTAAGGTCTCCAAGATCGCGCTGGTGGTTGATATTCGCGGCGGCGAATTTTTTGACACACTGGTTCAGGTGCTGGAAGATATGGAGAAGCAAGGCTTTCTTTATGAGATAGTATTTTTGGAAGCAGCGGATGCCACCATTATCCGCCGCTACAAGGAAACCCGCCGCCGTCACCCCATGGCCCCTCATGGCCGCATCAGCGAAGGCATCTGCCGCGAACGGGACCGGCTGGAACAAATCCGGGGACGGGCCAATCACATCATTGATACTTCCGGACTGTCAACCGCTGAATTGCGTGGTAAGATCACGACACTGTTTACCGAAGAGCGTGAACATGAGCGCATGACAGTTACAGTAGTGTCATTTGGCTTCAAATACGGTATTCCGCTGGATGGCGATATGGTATTGGATGTCCGTTTCCTGCCTAATCCCTTTTATGTGGAATCACTGCGGCGCAAAAGCGGACAAGAGGCTTTGGTCGGGGAATATATCTGGAAATGGCCGGTTACCCAGCAGTTTATGGAAAAGCTGTCAGGTCTTATTGATTTTCTTATTCCGCATTATGTTAAAGAAGGCAAGAGCCAGCTGGTTATTGCTATCGGCTGTACCGGCGGCTTGCATCGTTCTGTTTTTGTCGCCGAAAAAATGTTTGAATATCTCAAAGGCAAGGGCTTTAAGGTTAACGTCGAACATCGGGATATTAAACACAATATTATTGAATAGCAGGGAACATAGTATAAGTTCAGAACAGGTCGGAATATCCGGTTGGGAGCGCCATGAGGCGCAAGACCGTCGCCTGTGAGACTGCGATACGCTGCTGGCAGACAGTGTGCGTTGGCAACAGCAGCGGCAGCTAGGTGTTTAATCACCTGTTCGGGGGTGAAAAAGTGCATTTTTTAAAGTGGTTGTATCCTGGTATGAAGTTCAAGCGTTGGCTGCTCCTGTTTTCGGCAGGTGTTATCTTTGTCAGCATTGGCTTGGCCATTGTTTTTAACTATAAATATATCGGTGTGGTGGAAGAAGCCATCTTCCGCCTGTTTTATCTGACAACAGGCAGCTATTACTATGCTGTCACTACCATTGCCGGCAGCGCGATTGTTGTCCTGGGGCTGGCAACCATGCTGGCGGCAACCCGGCAGATTATTAAGTCTGTCATTAGTGTGCTGGTGCCGGAAGGCTCTGACAAGCTGGTTGAGATTATTTTTGAAAAACGCAAACTCAACCGGGGACCGGCAATTGCCGTAATTGGCGGCGGTACCGGCCTGTCGGTGCTGCTGCGCGGCATCAAGAGCATTACCAGCAATTTAACTGCCATTGTAACGGTGGCTGACGACGGCGGCTCGTCCGGACGCTTGCGGGAAGACCTGGGGATTATTCCTCCCGGTGATTTGCGCAATTGCCTGGTAGCGCTGGCCGATACCGAGCCGCTGATGGAAAAATTATTTCAACACCGGTTTGGCGGCCATGGTGAATTGGCCGGTCACAGCTTCGGCAACCTGTTTATTGCCGCTATGGCCGAAATTGTCGGTGATGTTGAGCTGGCGCTCAAGGAATCCAGCAAAGTACTGGCCGTACGGGGGCAGGTACTGCCTTCCTCTACCGAACGGGTGCTGCTGGCAGCTGAAATGACAGACGGAACGCTGGTGGAGGGCGAATCGAAAATTTCGCTGGCAGGCAAGACAATTAAACAGGTATTTATCAAACCCGCTGATGTCGCGCCGGTAAAAGGGGCGGTAGAGGCCATCCATGAGGCTGATGCCTGTATTTTAGGGCCGGGAAGCCTGTATACCAGCATCATTCCCAATCTACTGGTCCAAGGCATAGCCGAAGCTTTACGGGAGAGCGATGCCGTTAAAATTTATATTTGCAACGTAATGACCCAGCCGGGGGAAACTGACGGCTATACTGCCTGTGACCACATTAAGGCCATCATCGATCATGCCGGTCCCGGCTGTATTGATATTGCCGTCATCAATGTGCAGGAAGTGGCACCCGAACTGCGTGAGCTGTATGCAGAGCAGGGAGCGCAGCCGGTAGTGCCTGATGTGGAAGCCATTGAAGCCCTGGGGATTAAGGTAGTCAAAGCCAACCTTATCAGTGAGACTAATTTAGTACGGCATGATCCGGGGAGATTGTCGCGCACCATTATGTCAATGGTGTATGATTTGAAAATTAATTCAGACCGGATGCGGCTCCTGGATTACTACATCATGTCGGAAAGTATAAAAAAACTAAAAGATTAACCAAAGGACTGACGCATTTGTCTTTTTCAGCAGATGTAAAAAATGAGTTGGCCCGCATAGCCGAAGAAAATAGCTGTTGCTGTGGCGCCGAACTGGCGGCATTAATCCGGATGGGAGGCGCGATGGCTATTGGCGGCAATGCCAACTTAGGAATTAATTTCAGCAGTGAGAATGCCGCCGTTACCCGCAAGGTACTCAGCCTGATCAAACAATATGCCAATATTAAAACCGAAGTGATGGTTACCCGGGGACGACGGCTTAAAAAGAATAATACCTACCATGTGCGGGTGGTGCCGTCACCGGGAGTGAATAAGCTGTTGGCATCACTGGGAATTATGCGCGGCGATGCCCTGAACGTCCACTCTGACGGCGCTATTTTGCGCAAATCCTGCTGCCGCCGGGCCTATTTGCGGGGGGCGTTTCTGGGCGCCGGTTCTGTTAACCGTCCGGAAGGCTCTTATCATCTGGAACTGGTGACAGGCAACGCCGAACTGGCCAAGTCACTGGTCAGGATTATGAAATCGCTGGGCCTGCCTGGCCGGATTACCGACCGCAAAGATGATTATATTGTGTATTTGAAGGACGGTAACGCGATTACCGCTTTTCTCCAAATCATTGGTGCCCACAGTGCCCTCCTGCAATTTGAAAATGTGCGGGTAGTTAAAGATATGCGCAATCAGGTTAACCGCTTGGTTAACTGCGAGACAGCCAATCTGCAAAAAACGGTAAATGCCGCTGTGCGGCAGATTGAGAGCATTCGCCTTATTGAACAGTTCATGGGGCTTGACAAGCTGCCGGCACCGCTTAAAGAAGTGGCTGAAGTCCGGCTGGCTTATCCGGAAGCCACCTTGACCGAGTTGGCAGCCATTATGGAGAGGCGGGTTGGCAAGTCGGGCATTAATCATCGTCTGCGCAAGCTGGGAGAGATTGCCCAGGCCCTGGCCGCCAATCGTTCGTCTCAGCCTGAGTTGGGGAGCAAATGATCAGAATTCTGCAAAGTGCTGCTGCCGTTATTTTGCTGATAAGTGTTTGGCTGCTGGCACCCGGCACCGGTGTTCCTATTTTGGCCTATCATCAGGTTAGCAGTGCAGCTGAAATATATAGTATTGATCCGGCAGATTTTGAACAACAAATGCAGTATTTGGCCAATCACGGCTATACGGCTGTCTCGTTGTCCGAACTTTTTGCCGCCAGGGAAGGGACCGGCCGGCTGCCGGAGAAACCTGTCATTATTACTTTTGATGACGGCTATGCCGATAATTATCTGACCGCATTGCCCATCATGGAAAAGTACCGGATGAAAAGCACGGTATTCATCATTACCGGCCAGGTGGGACAGCCGGCATATCTGACCTGGGAACAGATCCGGGATATGCAGGCCAGAACCACAGAAATTGCCTCCCATACTCACAGTCATGTGGCGTTAAATCAAATCGACCAGGCTATGGTGGCACAGGAGCTTGGACGTTCCAAACAGCTATTGGAAGAGCATTTGCAGCGGCCTGTCGAATTTCTGGCCTATCCTTTTGGCCAGTATAACCGGCAAACCATGGCTGCCGTGCAGCAAGCCGGTTATCGCGGTGCTTGTACCGGGCTGCCCGGTCTGGGCACAACAGCCGGCGATGCCTATCAGCTTAAACGGGTTAATGTGCCGCGACCCAAGTACGGTTTATGGGAGTTTCGCCTCAGACTGCTCCGGGCCCAGTTATATGCCAAGCTTTCCCGGCAGTGACAGGCAATTGGTAAAGTATCCTAACGGTTGAAGGCCGGACCATAGTCTGTTATAATTTTTGTTAGGTGGCCAAGCATTGTTAGGAGGTATGTATTTGTTAAAATGGTTACGCCAGGCAAGTGTGGCAGTTGCTGTCACAATTGCTGTCAGCGTTATTTCTTCTCCCCAGCTGGTGCTGGCCAAATCCGGCGTTCTGTCTCCCGCTGATTTGGAAAGGCCGTCCGAGCTGCCTGCTGTTGTGACAGAGCAGAGCGGCACGCTGCTGTTGTCAGACAGCCCTGAGATGGTACCTGATGACGGTATTATGTATCAGGATACGGTAAGTGGAGATATCCGGCTATTTTTCCATCATGTTAATGCAACTATGGAACCGAAGAAAATTGTGGTGCTGCTGGTTAACGACACCACTGAGGCTGCCGATGTGATTGTCAGCAGGCATGGGCTTGGCGGTCCGGATGTGGATTATCTGGCAGTAGGTAAAATTGCGCAAATGGAGTATCTGAATCAAGAGGAAGTCGAACTGATACATGTGCCGGCAAATGGCACGGCCCATCTGGTATCAGTCTTAAGAGATACTGTTGTTTTACCCAATGAGCTGGTTAACGGCATCTACGATTTTAGAACCAAAATTCCGCTTAAAGTTGTTGTCATGATGCTGCCTGTCGAGGCGGAAGCGGCCGAATTTGCCGCCACTGCGGCGGTATTGCCTGCCGATAGTCAGCGGCTGCGGGGAACCTTTCACGGCAGTGACCGCCTGATTGTTCCCAGTAAGGTGTATAATGCCAAAAAAGACGGCATAATTGCGATTACCCTGGCTGATCATAAGCGGGATATGTATGTGTCCGGTATTGATGCTACCGATGGTTCGGAGACGCTTAACTACGGGAATTATGGTGTTGTGTACAAAGTATTTCTGCCGACAGCTTTTGAACAAAAATACGCTGTCTACTTAAATCCCCGGGGTGGGGAATATGCCGGTGGGATAAAAGTAAAATATCGCCACCAACACGAAAATACCATCGGCACTCCGGCAGACAAATTATTTTTTGGCACTAAAACGGTAACCGACGCGGCTCACCTTGGCAACTATGAGGGCGGCCAGTCGCTGTGGCTGACCTTTTCACCACCAGGTGCTTCTAACCTGCCGGTAAAAATTGTTTTGGCTCCGGCCGGTAAAACGGAATAACCCGCACATTTCCCCTGTTTCTGCTTTTCCTATTGATTCCTGGCGGCAAAAAAGCTAAAATAATAGAGTAGCAGTTTAGTAAGGAGGGAATTTGAATATGAAAAAACATGTTGTGACAATTAATAAAGCATCACTTGCCCAAACTGTACATACCGGCGGCTGCGGGGAATGTCAGGCTTCCTGCCAGTCGGCCTGCAAGACTTCCTGTACTGTTGGCAATCAGGTCTGTCAGAAGTAGGCCGTGGGACAAGCCCCTTGCACAACAAGGGGCTTAATTTTTTGGGCGACGGCTTACAAACGCCCATTTGCTTAGCTGCTCCTTAAAACGCTTGCTTGCGTACGCACCCATGTACGCGGCGCTGCGCGTTTTCCGGGGGCATTGCATGTGGACATTTCTAAGCCGCCGCCAATTTAGAAAGGATTAACTATTTCATGCAAGTTCATAAGTTTCAGTTAAACGGATTATATATTGTACTGGATATCAATAGCGGCGCCGTGCATGTTGTGGACAAGATGACCTTTGATATCATGGATTTTTTTACCGGCGCCAATGATGAGGAAGTTATTGCCGCACTTAAAACTGCCTATGCTGTCGAAAATTTGCGTGAGGCGCTGGAAGAGCTTAAAGAACTTGTCAGTGCCGGGCAGCTGTTAGCCCCTGAACTGACTGTGCCGCTTACCTTCAGTGAGAAGCCGCTGGTTAAGTCGCTTTGCCTGCATGTGGCGCATGATTGTAACCTGCGCTGCGGCTATTGCTTTGCCGGGACAGGTGATTTCGGCCACAGCCGTGGTCTGATGCCTAAAGAAATTGGCGAGCGGGCCGTTGATTTTATTATTGAAAATAGTGGGCAGCGCCGCAATTGTGAATTGGACTTTTTTGGCGGCGAACCGCTCTTAAATATGGATACCGTGCGTCATGTTGTCAGCTATGTGAGAAAACGCGAAGGCGAGACAGGCAAGGTGTTTAAACTGACACTGACCACCAATGCCGTACTGCTCACCGACGACATCATTAATTATCTGAATGATAATAACATCAGCCTGGTGCTTAGCCTGGACGGACGGCCTCAGGTCCATGACCGCATGCGTCCTGCCGCTAACGGTAAAGGCAGCTATGAGAAGGCTGCCCGGTTGTCCAAACAGGTAGTGGATGCGCGCGAGGGTCAGAATTATTATTTGCGTGGCACCTTTACGGCCTATAACCTTGATTTTGCCGCCGATGTGCTGGCAATGGCCGATGCGGGCTTTGCCCAATTGTCGGTGGAGCCGGTAGTGGCTAAAGACGCGGACTATGCTTTGACTGAAGCTCACCTGCCGGAGCTGTTTCAGCAATATGAAATTCTGGCTAAAGAGTATCTGGCCCGCAAGCTGGCCGGCAAAGGCTTTGAGTTTTTTCACTTTAATCTTGATCTAAGCAACGGGCCCTGTGTTGCCAAACGCCTGAGCGGCTGTGGCGCCGGACATGAGTATTTTGCCGTAACGCCGGAGGGGGATTTGTATCCCTGCCATCAGTTTGTCGGCCGTGACGAATACAAATTAGGCAGTATTTATGAAGGTGTGACCAACACTGCCATGCCGGTACAATTCCGTCAGGCGCATGTGCTGAATAAGCCGGCCTGTCGCGAATGCTGGGCCAGATTCTACTGCAGCGGCGGTTGCCATGCCAATGCTGATTTGTTCCATAATGACCTGCATCAGCCCTATGAGCTGGGCTGTGAACTCCAGAAAAAGCGTCTGGAATGTGCCATTATGATCCAGGCCAGGCTGGCGATTGCAGGCCAGGAGTAAGCTGGTCTCAGCGGCATGACCCACCGATTAAGCTAAAACGGGAGCAGTAAGGAGTCTGTTTATGACTAACACAGCTGTTCATATTCATATAACCGGTATCGTCCAGGGGGTGGGTTTCCGCCCCTTTGTCTATAAGCTGGCTGAGCAGTATGGGGTATGCGGCTGGGTGTCAAATAATGCCAACGGTGTGGAACTGGAGCTGGAGGGAAGCCAGACGGCCATTACCGGCTTTATCGCGGCCCTGAAGCATCAGGCTCCGCCGCTGGCCGTCATTGAGGCCATTACGGTGGCTTGCCGTGAACCTTGCGGCTATGCCGGCTTCAGCATCAGGCCCAGTGTTGACGGCCAGTGCAAGACGGCGCTGGTTTCGCCCGATGTAGCAACCTGCCCTAACTGTGTCAGGGAACTTTTGCAGCCGGCCGACAGGCGTTACCGCTATCCTTTTATCAACTGCACCGATTGCGGTCCCCGTTTTACCATCATTGAGGATATTCCCTACGACCGGCAGGCTACCACCATGCACCGGTTTACCATGTGTCCGGCCTGCCAGGCGGAATATGACAACCCTGCCAACCGCCGTTTTCATGCCCAGCCTAACGCCTGTCCGGTATGCGGCCCGGCTTACAGGCTGCTGGATAATGCAGGACGGCCGCTGAGCGACGGGGATATATTTGCTATGGCCGCACAACTCATAGCAGGGGGGGCTATTCTGGCGGTAAAAGGGATTGGCGGTTATCATCTGGCAGTTAACGCCAGGGAGGAAGCTGCGGTGGCCCGGCTGAGAGCGCGCAAAGTCCGGGAAGATAAGCCGTTTGCCGTGATGGCCGGCAGTCTGGCAGCCGCCAAAGCTCATTGCCTGGTAGCTGCTGCCGAAGAACAGCTGCTGACCAGTGCGGCCAGACCGGTGGTACTCCTGGCGAAAGGCGACAACTACCGGCTGGCTGGCAGCATTGCCCCCGGCAATCCCTATATCGGCATGATGCTGCCCTATACCCCGGCACATTATCTGCTGCTGGGCGAGGACGATATCTGGGTTATGACCAGCGGCAACAGCAGTGATGAGCCTATTGCCTATCAGGATGATGACGCATTGGCGCGTCTTAATACCATTGCCGATTACTTTTTGGTGCATGACCGGGATATTTATTGCCGGGCTGATGATTCGGTAGTCAGAGTGGTGGAGGAGCAGCCTTATTTTATCCGGCGCAGCCGGGGGTATGTACCGGCGCCTGTCAACCTGGCGCGTGAGCTGCCGCCGGTGCTGGCCGTGGGCGGTGAACTGAAAAACACCTTTTGCCTGACAAGAGGCAAGCAGGCTTTTTTAAGCGCCCATACCGGCGATCTGGAAAATCTGCCTACCTATCAGTCCTATGTGGAAGCCATTGCGCACTATCAGCGGCTGCTTAGTGTTACGCCGCAGGTGATTGCCTGTGACCTGCATCCCGGGTATCTGTCCACCAAATATGCGGCGGCGCTTGACTTGCCGGTAGTGGCGGTGCAGCATCACCATGCCCATATTGCCGCCGTTATGGCCGAACATCATTTGCAAGGTCCGGTTATCGGCATTGCTTTTGACGGTACAGGCTATGGTCCGGACGGTACCTTGTGGGGCGGCGAATTTTTGCTGGCCGACCTGAAAGAATACCGCCGGGCAGGACATCTGGCGACACTGCCGCTGCCGGGCGGGGCTAAAGCCATCCGCGAGCCCTGGCGGCCGGCTCTCTGGTGGCTGCAGGAACTGTATGGCCAGGACTTTGTTAACCGGAATATACCGCTGGCACAGGCGCTGCCGCCTGGCTGGGAATTGGTGCTGGCGGCTGCGGCAAAAGGCATTAATACCCCGCTGGCCTCAGGTGCCGGCCGGTGGTTCGACACTGCCGCCGCGCTGCTGGGTATTCGCCGCACCATTAACTATGAAGGCCAGGCCGCTGTTGAGCTTGAACTGGCGGCTCAGGGCCATAACGGTAGGGTGCTGCCATATGCTGTCAGTGAAACTGAGGGAAGCTGGATACTGGAATACCGGCCGCTATTTGACGCCCTGTGCCGGGAAATCCAGGCAGGCACAGCCAGCGCGCAGCTTGCCGCCGACTTTCATACAACGCTGGCGGCAGCCACCTGTGAGGTTGCACGACATATCAGCAGGGCCGCCGGCATCCGGGACATCGTCTTAAGCGGTGGGGTTTTCCAAAATATTACCTTGTTACAACAAATTATCGGAATGCTCGCGCAACACGGACTGACAATATATCTTCACCGGCAGGTGCCGGCCAATGACGGCGGTCTGGCGCTCGGCCAGGCCGTCATTGCCGGGGAAAGGAGCAGATAATTATGTGTTTGGCCGTTCCTGCCCAAATAACAGAACGCAGCGAATATATGGCCACCGTTACGGTCAGCGGCGTAACCCGTCAGGTTAGCCTGATGCTGCTGCCGGAGGCGGCGGTGGGCGACTATGTGTTAATCCATGCCGGTTTTGCCATTCAGGCCATTGACGAGGCAGAAGCAAGGCGTACTTTGGAATTATTTAAGGAGCTGGAACAATATGCGGTTGACAGCTGAGGAAACAGCCCGCGCTGCTGCCTTTTTCACTGCAGGCATAGCCAGGCGGGTCAGCCGGCCGGTGCGCCTGATGGAAGTATGCGGCACCCATACGGTGGCCATTTTTCGCAGCGGTATCCGGCAGCTGCTGCCGACGTCTGTGGAACTGGTCAGCGGGCCGGGCTGCCCGGTATGTGTCACGCCCAATGAGTATCTGGATACCGCGATAGCTTATAGCCGGCGGCCGGACACTATTATCACCACCTTTGGCGATATGCTCAAGGTGCCGGGTTCTGAATCCACGCTGATGGCGGAAAAAGCGCGGGGAGCCGATATCCGCATTGTTTACTCGCCTTTGGAAAGCCTGCCGGTTGCCCGGGATAATCCGGGGAAAAACGTGATTTTTCTGGCGGTTGGTTTTGAGACAACCGCTCCCACTGCGGCGGCTACCGTGCTGCAGGCTGAGCAGCAGGGCCTGGACAACTTTTTGGTGCTGTCGGCGCATAAGCTGGTACCCCCTGCCTTGCAGGCCATCCTGGCGGCGCCGGACGGCAAGGTGGACGGCTTTTTGCTACCAGGGCATGCGGCAGCCATCAGCGGCCTGGAACCTTACCGGTTTGTTGCGGAAACCTATCAGGTGCCTGCTGTCGTTACCGGCTTCGAAGCTCTCGATATCCTGCAGGCCATCTATATCTTAATCGAACAGCTTGCCGGCGGCAAAGCCGAGTTGGCCAACCAATACCGGCGGGTGGTAAAACCGGAAGGTAATCCGTCAGCCAGGAAGATCCTTGAACAGGTATACCAGCCTGCTGCTGCCAATTGGCGCGGGTTTGGCGGTATTGACGGCTCAGGCCTTGCCTTACGGCCGGAGTACCGGCATTTTGACGCGCAAACCAGATTGCCGTTAGATAATGTGGTAACCCGTGAACCGGCCGGCTGCCGCTGTGGTGAAGTGCTGCGCGGTCTGATTGTGCCGGACGCCTGCCCGCATTTTGGCCGGAGCTGCACGCCGGAGCAGCCGGTGGGCGCCTGTATGGTGTCGGTGGAAGGGGCCTGCGCCGCCTGGTATAAATATGGCCAAGGACGGTGGACCTATGCATAAAAAACAGGAACAGATTCTGCTGGGTCATGGCAGCGGCGGCCGCCTCAGCCATGACTTGCTGAAAAGTATTATTCTGCCGGCTTTCAGCAATCCGGCACTGGACGAACTGCATGACGGGGCCAGAGTCCTTGCCGGCGGTGCCAGCCTGGCGTTTGCCACCGACAGCTATGTGGTAAAACCGCGCTTTTTCCCCGGCGGCGATATCGGCAAATTGGCTGTTTGCGGTACTGTCAATGATTTGGCCATGTGCGGTGCCGTGCCGCTGTATCTGAGCGCCGGGTTCATTTTAGAAGAAGGGCTGCCTGCCGCTGAGCTTGAGAAAATTGTAGCCTCCATGCGGCTGGCTGCCCGGGAAGCCGGTGTTCAGATTGTTACCGGTGATACGAAGGTTGTGGAAAAAGGGGCGGTGGACGGTATCTATATCAATACCGCCGGCATTGGCCTTGTGCAGCCTGGGGCAGACATTACCGTCAAACGGGTTAAACCGGGACAGGCCGTCATTGTCAGCGGTTATCTGGGGGATCATGCCATTGCTGTTATGAGTGAACGGCATGGACTGACACTGCCGGCAAAGATTGTCAGCGATTGCGCGCCGCTGAACAAGCTCATCCAGGCCATGCTTACCGAAGTGCCGGCGATTACTATGCTGCGGGACCCTACCCGGGGCGGGCTGGCGACGACGCTGAATGAGATTGCCGGCGACGCCGGTGTTGGGATAATTCTGGAGGAAAGCCTTTTGCCGGTGAAGCCGGAAGTACAGGCTGTCTGCGAAATATTGGGATTTGACCCTTTATACCTTGCCAATGAAGGAAAAGTGGTTGTTTTTGTCGAAAAAGAATATAGTGATAAAGTTCTGACAATCATGCACCAGCATCCGTTAGCCGGTGAGGCCTGTATTATCGGCAGTGTGACCGAGCAGCCGGCCGGGCAGGTGGCACTTAAAACCACAGTAGGCGGATTGCGTCTCCTGGACATGTTGTCAGGTGAACAATTACCGCGAATTTGCTGACATGAATTAGTAAGAATTGTCATAGTATTATGATAGAAGGACAGGCATAGACCTGAGGGGGGGTTAACGCTGTGCAATTGGATTACGGGCTTAAACTGGAAACCACACAAAAGTTAATAATGACTCCCCAATTACGCCAGGCAATTGCGATTCTCCAACTGCCGGCCACCGAGCTGGCGGCATTGGTGGAAAAGGAATTACTGGAAAATCCGGTACTTGAACCAACCGCAGACGGGAACGGGGAGGAACCTGCAATGGAAGCCGAAGCACCCGTCCGTGAGTACGACACCCAGCCGGAAGCCGATGGCTGGATGGAATATTTATTAAGCGGCAAACAAACAGCCGGCAGTACCCATTCAGGAGCCGCCGAACCGGCACCGCGGCGGGAAATCGCTGATACTGACGCCGTTTCGCTGCAGGACTATCTGGAAATGCAACTGCATTTTGCCGTGTTTGAGGCCGCGCACCTGATGATCGGAAAATATCTTATCGGCTGCATTGATGATAATGGTTATTTATGCGAAACAGCCGCCGAGGCTGCGCTCCGGCTAGGGGTAGAAGAAGCGGCGGTAATTGAGGTGCTGCAAATTATTCAAACCTTTGATCCCCTGGGCGTAGGCGCCCGCAGCCTGCAAGAATGCTTGCTCCTCCAACTGGAACACAAACAGTCGGAAGGCGGCAACGCGAAAATTGATTTGGCAATTGCCGTGATCAAAGACCATCTTGACCAGGTGGCCGCAGGCCGGTATAAGCAAATTGCCGACAAACAGCATTGTTCGATGCATGAGGTGCAGCAGGCTGTTGATATAATCCGTACCCTTGATCCCAAACCGGGGCGGGCCTTCGGTGGCGGTCAGGCAGCCTATATTATTCCTGATGTTACTGTCGAACGTGTGAACAACGGCTATAGCATCCATATTAATGATAATTATGTGCCGCAGATATCCATCAATCCCTATTACCGTGAAATTGCCCGGGATGCCGACAGCGATGCGCGGAAATATGTGGAAGGCCGGATTAATGCCGCCGTTTGGCTGATCAAAAGCATCGAACAGCGCCGGCGCACCTTATATAATGTGACAGAGGCCATCATTGGCCTGCAGAGTGAATTTTTTGATGCCGGCCCCAAATGCATCCGGCCGCTGACCATGAAAAAGGTAGCCGAGCAGATCGGGGTTCATGAATCAACGGTAAGCCGGGCTACAGCCAATAAATATATGGCCACGCCGCATGGGGTTTTCGGTATGCATAGTTTTTTCACCTCCGGCGTACAGGGAGCCGATGGGGAAGACGTATCGGCCAGCCGGGTGAAACAGGAGATCAAGGAACTGATTGCCGCCGAAGACCAGAGCCAGCCGTTAAGCGACCAGGCGTTGTGCGATACGCTTAACAGCAAGGGAATTATGCTTTCACGGCGGACTATTGCCAAGTACCGGGAAGAATTGGGAATTGCCGCCTCCAGCAAGCGCAAAAGGCATTAAGTACTGGAAAAGCTGTAAATTCACTGTTACCTTTTCAGGTTGACAGTGAATTTACTTTTGAAATTTTACATTAAATGGGAACTAAATATTGTAATGCCGAAAGGTATCTGTAAAGCAATGGCGAATTAAGAACAAAAAAACTATTATTGAGGCGGTGAATGCCTGATGGCAGCGTGTAGTATTGTAAAACTGCTATGTAACGGCTATGTCATACCCGCACCACGTAATTATGAGGATTTTAAGTATGCGCTGGAGCATTCCTCCAGTCCCAGTATCAGCCTGCTGTTTGGTGATATCAACATATTGCCGGAGCTGTTGCTGCAAGCCCGGGCCAAAAAGAAGCGCGCCCTGGTGCACCTGGATCTACTGGGCGGTGTTGGCAAGGATAAAGCAGGTATTGTATTTTTAGCCCGCATGGGTGTGGCAGCTGTTATTACAACTAAACCGCAACTGGGAAAACTGGCCCGTGAATCCGGGATGCTGGTTATTCATCGCTTATTTTTAATGGATTCGGAAGCCATTAAAACCGGCGTAAATTTACTTAAAGGCTATAAACCGGATGCGCTGGAACTGCTGCCTGCTTCTGTTCCGGCGAACGTGGTGGCAGAATTGGCCGCTTTGACCGGGCTGCCGATTTTGGGCGGCGGACTGATGCATACGGCGGAAGATATTAAGCAGGCCATTAACAGTGGTCTAAGTGCCGTGAGTGCCAGCAAGCGCGAATTATGGGGATGACTCAGGCAGGGAGTCTGCCTCTTCCCGGTAGCGCCGCAGCTGCAGCCGGAGTCATAATGCGTGAAGTAAATAAGCTGGAAGATGAGTGAAAATAATAACTTTTCAAACTCTTCAAAATAAGCAGGAATTATAAAAAGGGAGTAGAATATATATAATCATAAGAATATGGGACAGAGATAAAGAAAAGTCCGAATTTCCATCTGGACAGCATTGGCTGTTCTGGTGTTAATTTTGACTTTATTTTTTTGTCCCTGTAAGGAGGCGGTCAGACGGCAGACAGGATCAGCAGCTATTGTCAGGAAGTCTAATGCGTTATAGAAGAAGAGGAGGGTCTTATTTATGACAAATTTGTTTGGTGAATTTTTTGGCACAATGGTTCTGTGTATTTTTGGTTGCGGCGTTGTCGCTAACTGCCTTTTGTCGAAATCCAAAGCCGAGGGTTCCGGCTGGCTGACTATTGTAACAGGCTGGGCCATGGCTGTTATGCTTGGCGTATTCAGCGCCATCGCTACCGGCGCGCCCCAGGCCGATCTTAACCCGGCAGTTACTTTTGCTAAAATGTTCTTAGGCGTATATGAGCCTGGTCATGCGGTTGTTACCATGCTGGCTGAAATTGCCGGCGGTATCGCCGGTGCCACGATTGTTTGGCTGGCCTTCCTGCCACACTGGGAAGCTACGGAAGATAAAGGCTTAAAATTGGCGGTATTCAGTACAGCTCCTGCAATCCGTAATACCTTTTCCAACCTCTTATGCGAAATTATCGCCACTGCGATGTTAGTTATCGGAATATTTGCTATCTTCTCCAAGCCTGTTGGCGGTCTGGCTCCTGGTTTTGGCCCTTATCTGGTAGGTATGCTGGTATGGGCACTGGGTCTCAGCCTTGGCGGTCCTACCGGTTATGCGCTTAACCCTGCCCGTGACCTTGGTCCCCGTATTGCCCATGCTATTTTGCCGATTGCCGGTAAAGGCGGTTCTGACTGGGGGTATTCCTGGATTCCGGTGCTTGGCCCAATGATGGGCGCAGGGCTGGCCGTAATAGTGGCTAAAGCCGCCGGAATGCTGTAATTGGGATTTCACACAAGAAATCTCCAAATATAAATTAAAAATAAGGGAGTTGCTGTCATGTCTAAAAAGTACGTACTTGCGCTTGACCAAGGAACAACCAGTTCGCGGGCCATCGTCTTCGATTCGGAATCCAATATTGTTGCAGTTGCCCAAAAAGAGTTTACTCAGATTTTTCCCAAACCAGGCTGGGTAGAGCACAATGCCGATGAAATCTGGGGCTCCCAAATTGGTGTTGTCGCTGAAGCTGTGGCCAAAGCCGGCATCAGCACTGCCGATATCGCCGCCATTGGGATTACCAACCAGCGTGAAACCACGGTGGTATGGGAGAAAGCAACAGGCAAACCGGTATATAACGCGATTGTCTGGCAGTCCCGCCAAACCATGGACATCTGCAATGACTTGAAGGCCAAAGGCCTGGAAGACACCTTCCGCAAAAAAACCGGTCTGGTAGTTGACGCTTATTTTTCCGGCACCAAGGTAAAATGGATCCTGGATAATGTCGAGGGCGCCCGGGCTAAAGCGGAAAACGGTGAACTGCTTTTCGGCACGATTGATACCTGGCTGATCTGGAAACTGTCAGGCGGCAAGGTACATGTCACCGACTACTCCAATGCCTCCCGGACTTTAATGTATAATATCCGCGAGCTCAAATGGGATGAAGAACTTTTGGCCGCGCTGACTGTTCCCGCTTCCATGCTGCCGGAGGTGCATCCGTCAAGTGAGGTTTACGGTCATACCGACCCCGCGGCATTCTTTGGTGCCGCTGTGCCGATTGCCGGCGCCGCCGGTGACCAGCAGGCCGCCTTGTTCGGTCAAACCTGCTTCCAGCCCGGTATGGCGAAAAACACCTATGGCACCGGTTGCTTCATGCTGATGAACACCGGCGACAAGGTGTATGAGTCGAAGAACGGCCTGTTAACCACCATTGCCTGGGGAATTGAAGGCAAGGTTGAGTATGCTTTGGAAGGCAGCATTTTCGTTGCCGGTTCGGCAGTTCAGTGGCTGCGCGACGGTCTCAAGCTGATTGATGCCGCTCCTGACTCCGAATACTTTGCCCAAAAAGTCAGCGATGCCGAAGGCGTGTATGTTGTTCCTGCCTTTGTCGGCCTGGGTGCTCCGTATTGGAATATGACTGCCCGCGGCGCGATTCTCGGTCTGACCCGCGGCACTACCAAGGCCCATGTGGTTCGGGCTACCCTTGATTCCATGGCTTATCAGACCAAAGATGTGTTAAGCGCGATGGAAGCCGACTCCGATATCAGGCTGCAAGCCCTCAAAGTGGACGGCGGCGCGGTGGTAAACAATATTCTTATGCAGTTCCAGGCAGATATTCTGGGTGTTCCGGTTGACCGTCCGCAGGTTACCGAAACTACCGCTTTGGGTGCCGCCTATCTGGCCGGCTTGGCTGTTGGCGTATGGGGCAACAAGGAAGAGTTGATTAAGAACTGGAAACTTGACAATCGTTTCGAACCGAAAATGGCAGGCGAGCAAAGCGCCAAACTCTATAAAGGCTGGCAAAAGGCAGTTAAGCGCTCGATGGATTGGGAAGAGTAAAGAATTCAGTTTTTAAAAACGCTATACAACGGACTTAGAGATGAAGAGAAGTCCTTCTTGCGCCGGATCGTTGGCCCAAGGGGACTTCTCTACCTTTTTTTGCCCTGACAAAAGGCAGAATTCTCGCAAAGGGGATATAAATTATGAGGCAAGCTACTGTAGTAGTCATCGGCGGCGGGGCAACCGGGGTTGGTATTCTCCGGGATTTGTCCATGCGCGGTGTAAAAACAATTTTAGTTGAACAAAAAGATTTGGCCTATGGCACAAGCTCGCGCTTTCACGGGCTGTTGCACAGCGGCGGCCGGTATGCGGTAAAAGATGCCGAATCGGCGCAGGAATGTATTGAAGAAAATATGATTTTGCGGAAAGTGGCCAGACACGCGGTGGAAGAAACCGAAGGCTTGTTTATCAGGCTGCCGGAGGATGACGAAGCCTTTGAAGCCGCATGGGTGACAGCCTGTGCGCAGGTGAATATTCCGGCCATCCCCATAACCCCGGCAGAAGCCAGACGCCTGGAGCCGCAGCTTACCGGCAGGGCGGTTGCCGCTTACCGGGTGCCGGATTCCGCCATAGACGGCTTCCGCCTGGTTTGGCAAAATGTTATATCAGCCCGTAAGTATGGGGGGGAAGCATTAACCTATACGGAAGTAACCGCTATTGAACATGTAAATAATCAGGTGGTGGGAGTTAAGGTCAGAAATACCCTTACAGGCCAGACCGGCTCAATTGCCTGTGACTATATTGTCAACGCCGCAGGCTCCTGGGTGGGACAGGTAGCGCATCTGGCCGGAGTGGACGTTCATGTCAGTCCTGACAGAGGGGTGTTAATTGCCTTTAACCACCGGTTTACCAGCCGGATTGTCAACAGGCTGCGGCCGCCGTCTGACGGTGATATCTTTGTGCCGCACGGTTCAATTACTATTTTCGGCACAACCTCTTCGCCGGCAACCAGGCCTGACGACACCATCCCGCGGGCAGCCGAGGTGGCCACCCTGCTGAAAATCGGCCAGCCATTATTTGAAGATATTTATCATTACCGTATCCTCAGGACCTTTGCCGGAACCCGCCCGCTCTACAGCGCCGATCCGGCGGCCGGCAGGGCGGCCTCCCGCAATTTTACCATCATTGATCATGAACAGGACGGCCTCAAAGGCATGGCGACAATTGTCGGCGGTAAACTGACGACCTACCGGCTTATGGCCGAAAAGATGGCCGACAAGGTATGTGAACATCTTGGGGTCATGGCTGAGTGCCGCACTGCCGCCGAACCGATGATTGCCGATGCGGCAGCCGCCGATATCGAAGCGGCCAGACGGTTTTTCCCGGCCTATGGTGTTGACCGGGCGGCTTCCCGGCTTGGTCCCAAATTTCCCGAAGTCGTAAAAGCCATGGAAACCGATCCGGCTAAGCGGCAGCTCTTATGCGAGTGTGAAATGGTTACTCTGGCTGAAGTCGAGGCTATGGCGGCCGATGATACCAGCTACAGTCTGGAAGATGTACGGCGCAAAACGCGCATGGGTATGGGGACTTGTCAGGGAGCCTTTTGCGGTTTTCGCGGCGTAGGGGCAGCGGCAGCCAATGAGTTAATTACCGGCAAGGATGCCCCCCGGCTTATTGAGGATTTTTTGGAGGCCCGCTGGAATGGTATCCGGCCGGTGCTGTGGGGGAATCAGTTGCGGGAAGCCGAATTGATGCGGGGCATCTATGCGGCGGCATTAAATATAGATGGAGCGGTCGATCATGAGAACAAGTGATGTTATTGTAATCGGCGGCGGTCTTGCTGGCCTGACAGCAGCCATTACCGCAGCCGGACGAGGCAAAAAGGTTACGCTTATGACCGCCGGTGCCGGCACACTGGCTATTGGCGGCGGTACTATCGATATCCTGGGCTATTTGTCAGGCGGCACCCCGGTGGCCAATCCCCGTACAGGACTGGCAAGTTTGCCGCCGGAACATCCGTACACCAAGGCCGGTATGGAGACAATTACAGCGGCAGTGGATTTTTTTCTGACGCTTTGTCAGCAAGAAGGCTTTGCCTATCAGGGCAGCCTTAACGAGATGCAGTGGCTGCCGACAGCTATCGGCACCTTAAAACCCAGCTGTCTGGTGCCGCTGACTATGGATACGGCGGCTGTCCAGACGGCCAGCCAGGTAGTGGTGGCCGGCTTTACCCGGTTGAAGGATTATTATCCTGAACTGGTGATCAAAGGCTTAAGCAAGCTGCCGGGGTATCAAAAACAGTATGAAAAGCTGGAAATTGATCCCGGCTTTCGCGGCGGGCGGGATGTGAGCACCGTGGATATTGCCAGATGGCTGGACACAATTCAGGGGCAGCAGGCTTGCCGGGAACAATTGTCAAAACAGCTAAAACCAGGCAGTGTTGTAATTATTCCGCCTGTTTTGGGGGTCCGGCCGGGTTACGCCGTTAAGGATACTTTGGAAAAAATGCTTAACTGCACTTTTGTGGAAACCGTCATTATGCCGACCGCCGTTACCGGTTTGCGGTTACGCGCCATGCTGCTCGAGCGGGCTAAAAAGCTGGGAGTCAGCATCATGGAACAGGCACATGCCATTGGGGTAAAGCGAGACGGCAACGGGGTTACGGCTGTTGTCACCGGCAACATTGACCGTGAACGCACCTATCATACGAAGGCGGTTATTCTGGCTACCGGCGGCTTTTTTGGCGGCGGCCTTGTGGCAGAACATGACAGTGTGAGTGAAACCGTATGCAACCTGCCGGTAACTGCTCCGGCCGATAAGGAAGAATGGGGAACCCTCAGGCTGTTTACCGGTACAGCCCAGCCTTTTGCCAAAATTGGTATTAACGTGGATGCCAGCCTGCGGCCGGTAGATGCACAGGGGGAGATACTGCTCGATAATGTCTATATTGCCGGTCGTAACCTGGCTGGCTACGATTATTGCCTGGAAAAGTCGGGCAATGGGGTAGCGCTGGTATCTGGTTATAAAGCCGGTATGTCTGTATAGGAGAGAATAACTATGAAAAAACATCATTACAATCCGGACAGTTGTACGTCCTGTACCGCTTGTGTGGTTCACTGCCCGGTCACTCAGGCTGTGCGGGAGTTCCGGGGCCCCAAGCTGGCAGGTCCGGCCGGTGAACGGTTCCGGTTATTGGACGAAGAGTATGAGGCTGCGCTGGAATATTGTTCTAACTGTAAAAACTGTGATATCAGCTGCCCCTCGCGGGTACCCATTTCCACCTTGAATATGAAGGCCAGAGCCAACTATTACAAGACCCATAAGCAGCCGCTGCGGGATTGGCTGTTGTCCCATGGCGAGCAAATGGCCAAAATGGCCGGCCTTACTCCCGGTCTTGCCAATATGGGCATGCATAATCTTCTGAGCAAGACGGTACTAAAGGGGATCGGGATATCTGACCAAATGCCGCTGCCGGCCTATGCAGCCGCATCCTTTATCAAGCAGTTCCGGAAAATTAAACAAAAGCCGCAGGCCGATAAGGTGGTATTTTACCCGGGGTGTTTTGTGAACTATAATCAGCCGCAGGTCGGACTGGATGTTGTGGCCGTGCTGCAAGCCAACGGATTTCAGGTAATTGTCCCGGAAGATACCGTATGCTGCGGTTCGCCGCTGGTGGTTAACGGGTATATGGAGGAAGCCGAGGCCAATGCCCGGAAGAATATGGCGATCTTACAGCAGTATGCTAAGCAGGGGCTTCCGATTATAACGGCTTGTACCAGTTGTGGTTTGATGCTTAAGCAGGAATACCAGGAGCTGTTCGACATTGAGGATCAACAGCTTGTGGCCGGCCGTGTCTATGATATCTCGGAGTTTTTACTGGAGCTTTATGACCAGGGACGGCTTAATACCAATTTTGCCAAACAGGCAGGCCGCTATATGTATCATGCCCCCTGCCATCTCAGAGTGCAGGGCATTGGCACCCCCGGCCTGGAACTTGTCCGTATGCTTCCCGGTATTGAGGTGGTGGCTGCCGATGCCGGCTGCTGCGGCATCTCCGGCAACTACGGCTTTAAAGCAGACAAATATGAGATAGCCATGAATATTGGCAGCAATCTGTTCGAGACCATTAAGGCCAGCGGTGTAACTACCGCGCTTTCCGACTGCGGTACCTGCCGCCTGCAGATTGCCCATGGTGCCGGGGTTAAGACAGCCCATCCCATTTCCCTCGTAAGGGCTGCCTACGAAAGGAAATAGTAGCACATACGTAAGAGGTGAAGGATGACGTATGGAAAAAAGACGAAGCTGGATGGCACAACTTGCAACAGGACTGTTCAAACAAGCAGCCTGCGCGCAGGAACCGGGAAAAGTAAAAACAATCCCACTTGCTGCGGCGCATAAACCGGATGGCTCTGCCGATACCATTGACATGTTTGGCATTGCCGGCGATTTGGCGTTTATATCTCAGCAGGTAGTCTGGGAGATGCAGCAAAGTAAAACCGCGTTAACCCAATTGGGAGAACTGTCAAAAGCCGTAGCCAGAGAAACCGAAAATAATGCCAGCAGTACAGAGGAGACCGCTGCCGGCATCGAGGAAACCGCAGCCACTGCCGGCGTTGTGACCCATTCGTCACGGGAAGTGCTTGAACAATGCAGGGCTTCCCTGGAGTTGACGGTAAAGAGCCAGGAAGAGTTTATTCATGTGACCAATACCATGACCGATGTAGCGCGGGTGGTTGAGGCGGCGGCGCGCTCGGTAGACGGCTTAAATGAAGCTTCCCGGCGAATTAGTGAGTTTACCGGCAAGATACAGCGGATTGCCAGTCAGACCAATCTGCTGGCATTAAATGCGGCCATTGAGGCCGCCAGGGCCGGGGAACACGGGCGGGGGTTTGCGGTTGTTGCCCAGGAGGTAAGAAACCTTGCCGGGGAAAGCGCGCAAATTACCCAGGAAGTGGATGCCGTTATCGGTGATATTACCAGAGAGACTGCCCAGGTAACGGCAAGCATGCTGGCAGGCCGGGACAGACTGGCAGGAATGGAAACCATGGCCCGCCAGTCCACCCAGGCCATGCAGGACATTGTTGAACATATTACCGGTATTGGCAGCACGGTGGAGCGGCTATGCCAATTATCTGAAAGCCAGACACTTACCACCGAACAAATGGCGTCAGCTATCGGGATTATTGGCACGGCGACGGTGGAAATTGCGGCAAATACCCAATCCATACAGGCCAGTGTCAACCTGCAGCAAGAAAATCTGGAACAGGTTTTTGCCCATGCCAAGGCCATTACCATCGTGGCCGACAAACTGCAATCGGTGGCTGTGAAGTCCAAGTCGGCCACAGATATTGTAGTTGGTGTAAATCCCTTTACCATTCCGCAAATCATCCGCGAAACCTATGTCCCCATTTTGCAGCATGTGGCCCAAAAGGTTGGCTTGTGTGCCCGGGTTATCATCGTCTCCGACTATGATGCGCTTGGCCGGGCCATGTTTGACGGAATTGTGGATGTAGGCTGGTTTTCGCCGTTTGCTTATGTTTCGGCGAAGCGGGCGGGCGAACTTATGCCGCTGGTTACGCCTGTTGTCAATCATAGCGCATCCTACACCGGCCTTATCATTGGCGCAAAAGAAAAAGGCAATACGCTTGATGCCTTACAGGGTAAAAAGTTTGCCTTTGTGGACCGCCAATCGGCATCCGGCTATATCTATCCGCGGGCCCTGCTGGCGCAGCGCGGTAAAAATGCCGACACTTTCTTTGGGGAAACGGTATTTTTAGGCAGTCATAACCGGGTTATCGAGGCAGTGCTTGAGGGGATTGTTGACGGCGGCGCCACGTATTCTGAGGCGATAGAGACTGCCAGAAGCAAAGGGTATCCGGTGGAAAGGCTGGTAATTCTGGCCCAGACAGAAGCAATACCCAAAGATGCCATTGTTTGCAGGCCGGAAATACCTCCTGAGCTGTCAGAGCGGTTACGCCAAGCCTTCCTGGAGACTACCGATCAGGATAAACGCTGTGCGGTTTTGCTGGCAAAAGCCGGGATTAATGGTTTTACCATCGCCCGGGATCAGGCCTATGATGTGGTTAGAAAAGTTGCTCAGTACTAAATAATAGGGGGATGCAGATGAAAAAAACAAAGATTATCTGTACAGTCGGGCCAAGCACTGATAAACCCGGTGTGCTGGAAAACCTGCTGCTGGCAGGAATGAATGTCGCCAGATTTAATTTTTCCCATGGTTCTCACGAAGAGCATGCCCGGCGCATCGCTATGGTACGGGAAGCGGCGCGGGCCACCAAGCTGGCGGTGGCCATCATGCTGGATAATAAAGGGCCGGAAATGCGGCTGGGAAAGTTTGAAGGGGGCAAGACAATCCTGTCACAGGGCCAAACCTTCACCCTGACCACCCGGGATATTGTCGGCAATAATTCGGTGGCGGCAGTCAATCACCCGCATTTTCATGAAGAAATAGCGCCAGGAGATATGATTTTGCTTTCAGACGGACTCATCAGCCTGAAGGTAGAAGCCGTATCCGGGCAGGATATCACGACAACTGTGCAAAACAGCGGACTCATTTCAGACCGCAAGCGGGTGGCTGCACCGGGTGTATATGTCAAATTGCCGTTATTGGCCGAACAGGATGTCGCCGATATTCAATTCGGGATCAAACAAGGCATTGACTTCATTGCCGCTTCTTTTGTGCAGCGGGCCGGTGATATCCTGGCTATCCGCAAGCTGCTGGAAGAGGCCGGTGTGCAAAATGATATTGATATTATCGCTAAAATAGAAAATGCCGAAGGTGTCAAACGGATTGATGAAATCCTTAAGGTGACCGACGGGGTAATGGTAGCCAGAGGCGACTTAGGGGTGGAAATTCCGGTAGAAGAAGTGCCGCTGGTGCAGAAGATGATTATTGAGAAATGCAATAAGGCCGGTAAACCGGTGATAACGGCTACGCAAATGCTGGAATCCATGCTGACAAATCCCCGGCCTACGCGGGCGGAAGCCAGTGATGTCGCCAACGCGATCTTAGACGGGTCTGACGCCATCATGCTCAGTGGTGAAACGGCGTCAGGGCAGTATCCGGTGGAAGCGGTGCAAACCATGGCCAAACTGGCTGTACGCATAGAAGCATCCCTGCCATATGACCGAATGCTGCTGGCTAAAGGGATTGGCCAGGAAAAAACGACAACCGAGGCCATTAGCCATGCCAGTGTCCAGGTGGCTCACGGTCTGGGAGCGGCAGCCATACTTGCCGCAACCCATACAGGCCATGCTGCCAGAATGGTATCAAAATACCGCCCGAAATCAGCCATTATTGCTGTTACTCCCCGGGAAAATACCTTGCGCCGTTCGCTGCTGTACTGGGGTGTTTACCCGGTATTGGCGCCGGATGCAACCAGCACGGACGAGATGACGGCCAATGCCATCGGCAGCGCGTTAGCGGCCGACGCAGTCAAAGAAGGTGATCTGGTTGTTGTTACTGCCGGCGTTCCGTCAGGAACCTCGGGAACCACGAATATGATCCGGGTGCATGTTGTCGGCAATATTCTGCTTAAAGGGACGGGGATTGGCCGGTTGGCGGCGACCGGGAAACTGTGCATTGCCCGCTCGGTCAAAGAGCTGAAGGCTAAATTTCAAAAAGGCGATGTTCTGGTACTAAAGGCGGTTGATGAAGAAACCGCGGTGTATGCCGCCCAGGCGGGAGCCATTATTGCCGAAGAGGGCGGGCTTACTTCTCACGCCGCTGTTGTCGGCATTAGCTTTGGCATACCTGTCATTGTCGGTGCCGATGGCGCCACCGAGCGTTTGACTGACGGCATGACGGTTACGGTTGATCCAAAACAAGGAATTGTGTATCAGGGAAAAATTAACGCCAGATAATTGCAGGAGAAAAAATGCCGGATAATAGATAATCAGGCAGGATTTTCATTATGACTAGCGAACATTATAAAGTGAAATCGATATTTTTTATTCAATATGGGACATGATATGTACATGTGGGACTTACTTTAGCCCGGGGAGCTAGTATGGAAAAAATCATTCAACTGCAGCGCAAATTTGCGCCTGAACTTACACAAATTATTGAAGCACGATACAATCTCCTGCGCCATATCCAGCATACCCAGCCGGTAGGCCGGCGGGCGCTGGCAACGCTGCTCCATATGGGGGAGCGGGTGGTCAGGGCACAGGTGGATTGGCTGAAAGATGCCGGACTGGTCGAGTTTTCGCCGTTAGGGATGAGTGTAACCGCCGAAGGGCAAGCTATAATGGCCGATTTGGCCGAATACATCCGTTTGCTCAGAGATTTAGTCGGCTTGGAGATTGAACTGAGCCGGCAGCTGAACCTCAGAAAGGTTATCATAATTCCCGGCGACAGCGAGATCGACCGTGCCGTACGGCGCGAACTTGGCCGGGCTACCGCCGGTGTGCTTGGTCAGTATCTGACAGACCAGATGGTGGTGGCTGTAAGCGGCGGCTCCACTATGGCCAAGGTGGCGGAAGCCATTAATTTCAGTTTTCCTGCCACTACCGTTGTTCCCGCCCGGGGCGGCCTGGGGGAAGTTGTCGAATATCAGGCCAATACCATTGCTGCCGTTATGGCCGGCAAGTTAGGCGGGCGCTACCGGATGCTGCATATTCCGGACGGAGTCAATGAAGAAACGCTGGAAGCCATATTGGACGGCGACACGAACCTCAGAGCGGTGGCGGAAATGATCAAACACGCCGACATTCTCGTTCATGGTATCGGTGAAGCCGCCGAGATGGCTGAACGTCGCGGCGTACCGCCGGAAACCTTTGCCAAGATTGAGCGCTGCGGCGCTGTGGGTGAAGCGCTGGGGCAATACTGCGCTTTACCGGGGAAAATTGTGCATGTTACCAGCAGTATCGGTTTACGACTGGATGACCTGGCCGGAATTGGAACCGTAATTGCCGTAGCCGGGGGCAGCGCCAAAGCTAAGGCCATTTTGGCCGTAGTTGGTGCAGGCGGACAAGATGTCCTTGTTACCGACGAGGCGGCGGCTAAGGCCATTCAGTTACTAATAAATACTAATCATTAATATTGAGGAGGAGTTCTATTATGACTATTAAAGTAGGTATTAACGGTTTTGGCCGTATTGGCCGGAATGTTTTTCGGGTAGCACTAAATAACCCGCAATTTGAAATTGTGGCGGTAAATGACCTGACAGATGCAAAAACTCTTGCCCATCTTTTGAAATACGATTCGGTTCACGGCACCTTAGCCGGCGACGTTAAGGCTGTTGAAGGCGGTATCGAAGTTAATGGCAAGCTGGTAAAAGTGCTGGCGGAAAGAGAGCCGGCAAACCTGCCGTGGAAGGCCATGGGTGTTGATATCGTTGTTGAATCAACAGGCCGTTTCACCGAAAAAGACAAAGCCATGGCTCATATTGAGGCCGGCGCTAAGAAAGTCATTATTTCGGCTCCAGCCAAAAACGAAGATATTACCATCGTTATGGGTGTTAACCAGGACAAATATGATGCCGCTAACCATCACATCATCTCCAATGCTTCCTGCACCACCAACTGCCTGGCTCCTTTTGCCAAAGTGCTGCATGAAAACTTCGGCATTAAGTCCGGCTTGATGACTACCGTTCATGCGTATACCAATGACCAAAACATCCTTGACCTGCCGCACAAAGACCTGCGCCGGGCCCGTGCCGCCGGCATGTCCATTATTCCGACAACTACCGGTGCCGCCAAAGCGGTAGCGCTGGTGCTGCCTGAACTCAAAGGCAAGCTGAACGGTTTTGCCCTGCGTGTGCCTACCCCGAACGTATCTATCACCGACCTGGTAGCGCAGCTGGAAAAACCGGCCACCGCTGAAGCCGTCAATGCAGCGTTAAAAACCGCAGCCAATGGCGAACTCAAAGGCATTATGGCGTTTGCTGAAGAAGAACTTGTTTCCAAAGACTATAACGGCAACCCGCATTCCTCCATTGTAGACGGCCCGTCCACCATGATGGTAGGCGACAATCTGGTAAAAGTAGTATCCTGGTATGACAATGAGTGGGGCTATTCTAACCGGGTCGTTGATCTGATTAACTTCATTATTGGTAAAGGTCTGTAAGTCTTATTATAAAGAAGCAATCTCAAGCATTGGGATTGCTTCTCCTACCTCACCTTACCTAATGCGGGAGGAGTACATATGAATAAAAAAAGTTTGAATGATATCTGGGTATCTGGCAAAAAAGTGCTGGTCCGGGTGGATTATAATGTGCCGATGGATAAAGAGGGCAATATTACTGATGATACCCGTATCCGTGCCACCATTCCCACCCTGGAGTTTTTGCTTTCGAAAAACGCTGCTGTTATTATTATCAGCCATCTGGGACGTCCTAAAGGCAAAGTTGCGCCCGAATTCTCGCTTAAACCGGTGGCGCAAAAGCTGTCCCAGCTGCTCTATGGCCGGGAAGTGCAGTTTGCCGCCGATTGTATCGGCCCAGAGGCCCGCAGCCTGTCAGCCGCTCTTGGCGCAGGCCAGGTGCTCATGCTGGAAAACCTTCGTTTCCATGCCGAGGAAGAGAAAAATGATCCGGAATTTGCCAAACAGCTTGCCGGATTGGCGGACATTCTGGTAAACGATGCCTTTGGGGTATCCCATCGCGCCCATGCCTCGGTGCATGGCATTGCCAAATATATCCCGGCAATATCCGGCTTCCTGATGGATAAAGAACTGTTGTTTCTGGGGCAGGCCGTTACCGACCCGGTACGTCCGTTTGTCGCCATTATCGGCGGGGCCAAGGTTTCCGATAAAATCGGTGTAATCGAAAATCTGCTGCAAAAGGTAGACACCCTGATCATCGGCGGCGGCATGGCCAACACCTTCCTGGCCGCCCAGGGCTACAAATGCGGCAAATCGCTGGTGGAAGCCGATAAGCTGGAATTGGCCAAAAACCTGATAACTATGGCTAAAAGCAAAGGCGTCAGCCTGCTGTTGCCGGAAGATGTGGTGGTTGCCGACAAATTCGCCGCCGACGCCGACCGGAAAACAGTCCCTGTTGATCAAATTCCGGCAGAGTGGATGGCGCTTGACATTGGTCCGGCTACTGCCGCCAAGTTTGCTCAAAGCCTGCAGACGGCCAAGACAGTAGTATGGAATGGCCCTATGGGAGTGTTTGAATTTGACGCTTTTGCCGTAGGTACGGAAGCGGTTGCTAAAGCCGTAGCCGCCTCAGGCGCCAAGAGCATTGTCGGCGGCGGTGACTCGGTAGCCGCGCTGGAAAAACTCAAGCTGGCTGCCCAGATTACGCATATTTCAACAGGCGGCGGTGCGTCGCTGGAGTTCCTGGAAGGTAAGGAACTGCCGGGGATTGCTGCGCTGGCGGATAAATAAAGTAAGGAGTGATATGATGCGCAAGCCCATTATTGCCGGTAACTGGAAGATGTATAAAACTGCCGGTGAAGGCGCTCTACTTGTGCGGGAATTAGCTGCTTTGACCAAGACTGTTACCGATGTGGATATGGTGGTGTGTCCGCCGTTTACGGCGCTGGCAGCCGCTGCCGGTGCGGTAGCAGGGACTGCCATTGGTTTGGGCGCTCAAAATATGCACTGGGAGGAAAAAGGCGCCTTTACCGGCGAAATCGCTCCCGGCATGCTGAAAGATATTGGCTGCACCCATGTGATTATTGGTCACTCTGAACGGCGTCAGTACTTTGCTGAAACCGACAAAACCGTAAATCAGAAAACCAAGGCTGCTTTCAAGGCCGGTTTAACTCCCATCGTATGTGTGGGCGAGACGCTGGCTGAGCGGGAAGCCAATGCCACGGAAAAGGTTGTCGGTATTCAGGTTGAGGGCGGCTTGGAAGGTCTCACCGCCGAGCAGGCCGCGAACCTGGTAATTGCCTATGAGCCGGTTTGGGCTATCGGCACCGGGCGTACGGCTTCGGCCGGAGATGCCAATGCGGTATGCGCTTTTATTCGCCGTACGGTAGGCGCGATGTTTGGTCAGACAGTTGCCGACAGTCTGCGTATTCAATATGGCGGCAGCGTCAAACCGGACAATATAGCTGAACTTATGGCCCAACCTGACATTGACGGCGCCCTGGTTGGCGGAGCGAGTCTGGAAGCAGATTCTTTCAGCAAGCTGGTGATGTTTTCGGGGAAAGCCTAGACCTTATGAATAAAGGAGAATAAACGTGGCTAAACTTTCTTCCCCCATTGCTCTGATTATAATGGATGGCTGGGGTATTGGCCGTGTTGATGATGAATACAACGCTATTGCCAAAGCCGGTACCCCGCATATTAAGCTGTTAACCGAAATGTATCCCAATACTGCCCTTGTTTGTTCCGGTGAGGCGGTTGGTTTACCGGAAGGGCAGATGGGCAACTCCGAAGTAGGTCACCTGAATATCGGGGCAGGCCGCGTTGTTTATCAGGAGCTTACCCGTATCAGCAAATCTATCCGGGACGGTGATTTTTTTCATAACCCGGTGTTTGTCAAGGTTTGTGAACAAACCAAAGCTGCGGACGGGACGCTGCATCTCATGGGCCTGCTTTCCGACGGCGGCGTACACAGTCATATCAACCATTTGTACGCCCTGCTGGAATTAGCCAAACAACAGGGGATAACCAAGGTCTATGTTCACGCCTTTCTGGATGGGCGGGATGTGCCCCCCTCCAGTGCTGTTACCTATATAAAAGAGCTGGAAGCCAAGATGGCGGAAATTGGCGTTGGCGCCATTGCCACCATCTCCGGGCGCTACTATGCCATGGACCGGGATCAGCGCTGGGAGCGCACCAGCAAAGAATACCAGGCACTGGTTTATTGCCAGTGCGCCCAGGCTCCCACCGCCGTCGAAGCCGTCGAAGCCTCCTATAAAGCCGGCATAACCGATGAATTTGTAGAACCGACGGTGGTTGCCGGTTGCGGCTATTGCGGGATAAAACCCAGAGACGGCGTCATCTTCTTCAACTTCCGTCCCGACCGGGCCCGCCAACTCAGTCATGCCTTAAAGGATGCCGCGTTTGAAGGATTTGAACGGACCCAGGAGGACCTGCCGCTCTACTTTGTGACAATGACGCAGTATGACGAGACGCTGGCCTTGCCGGTGGCCTTTCCTCCGGCTCACACGGCCAATACCTTGGGCGAAGTATTCAGCCGGGCCGGTTATACTCAGCTGCGTATTGCCGAAACGGAAAAATATGCTCATGTTACCTACTTCTTTAATGGCGGCGAGGAACAGCCTTTTGCCGGCGAAGAGCGGCTGCTTATTCCTTCCCCGAAAGTAGCCACCTATGATTTAAAACCGGAAATGAGCGCACCTGAAGTTACCGACAAGGTAGTTGACGCTATAAAATCCGGTAAATATGACCTTATCATTCTTAACTATGCCAATGGCGATATGGTAGGCCATACCGGTGTGCTGGAGGCCGCGACCAGTGCGGTAACAACGGTTGACCAGTGTGTCGGCCGCGTGGCCGGGGCGATGCATGACCGGGGCGGGATTACGCTGATTACGGCCGACCACGGCAATGCGGAGGTTATGCGTGACCCGGTAACCGGGGAAGCCTTTACCGCTCACACCACCAATCGGGTACCCTTTATTCTGGTTTCGGAAGCCCACCGGGGCGCCAGCCTGCGTGAGGGGATCCTGGCCGATATTGCCCCGACGATTTTAGCGCTGGCCGGTATTGCTCAGCCGGCGGAAATGACCGGTAAAAGTCTGTTAGCCAAATAAATATGCAGGAGGGAAACACATGTCTACAACCATTGTTGATGTTTTAGCCAGAGAAATTATGGATTCCCGCGGCAATCCGACCGTAGAAGTCGATGTACTGTTAGAAGACGGCACCATGGGCCGCGCCGCTGTTCCTTCAGGGGCATCCACCGGCGCTTATGAAGCGGTGGAACTGCGTGACGGCGATAAAAGCCGTTACCAGGGCAAAGGCGTGCTGAAGGCTGTCGAGAATGTAAACGAAATTATTACTCCGGAAATTATTGGCATGGATGCACTTGATCAAATCGGTATTGACCAAGTCATGCTGGAACTTGACGGTACACCCAACAAAGCCAAGTTAGGCGCTAACGCCATTCTGGGCGTATCCATGGCAGTAGCTAAAGCAGCGGCGGCGGCTTCCGGGCTTACCCTGTATCAATACCTCGGTGGCGCTAACGCCAAAGAAGTGCCGGTGCCGATGATGAACATCCTCAATGGCGGCAAACATGCCGACAATAATGTTGATGTTCAGGAATTTATGATTTTGCCGGTAGGCGCAGACAGCTTTGCCGAAGCTCTCCGCATGGGTTCGGAAATTTATCACAGTCTCAAAAAAGTGCTTGGCAGCCGCGGTTTAGCTACTGCTGTCGGCGATGAAGGCGGTTTTGCTCCAAATCTGTCTTCCAATGAAGAAGCGCTTAAAGTTATCATTGAGGCGATTGAAGCCGCCGGTTACAAACCGGGTGAACAAATTATGCTGGGACTTGATGTGGCTGCCACGGAAATTTTTAAAGACGGAAATTACCATCTCGAAGGCGAAGGTGTTGTGAAAACTCCGGCTGAAATGGTGGAATACTATAGTCAGTTAGTTGAAAAATATCCGATCATTTCGATTGAAGACGGAATGTCTGAAGACGATTGGGATGGCTGGAAGCTGCTGACAGACCGTTTGGGCGGCAAAGTGCAGCTGGTTGGCGACGATTTATTTGTAACCAATGTCGAGCGCCTGAGCCAGGGGATTGACACCAGAACCGCTAACTCCATTTTGGTTAAAGTAAATCAAATCGGCACCCTGACCGAAACCTTTGACACTATCGAAATGGCGAAGCGGGCCGGCTACACTTGTGTTATCTCCCACCGTTCGGGTGAAACCGAGGATGCCACTATTGCCGATATTGCCGTAGCCGTTAATGCCGGTCAAATTAAAACCGGTGCTCCGGCCCGTACCGACCGGGTGGCAAAATACAATCAATTGCTCCGGATTGAAGAGCAATTGGGTGATCTTGCTCAGTATCGCGGCCGCAAGGTCTTTTATAACCTAAAATAAGTTCGCGCCGGAAGGAGGTGAACTAATTATGCCGAAGGGATATTTTATTCGATGCAGTGACTGCGGTTATCTGTATGAGTGTGAAGAAGACTTGCTGGAATGCCTGGAAAAGCATGTCTGCGAGCATTGCGGCAGTTCCAATATGGAAGTCATTCAGCAGCAGGAAGGCCGGTTTGGCTGCACCAGCCGCATGAATACGCATGTCGTTAACGCCGACCTGCATCCCGACCTTCCCTAACCAGTTCTCACCTCCGCTAAGGCGTAAAACAGTATGGAATGACAGCCGGTACCTCCGGCTGTTTATTTTTCCCTAACAGAAAGTATAGCTTCTTAAAAACAGGATCAACAACGACTTCCTCCGTCGCCAAAGGCTTGGCGCAAGCCGATGTTTATTTTAGAAAATTTTGGGTAAAATATTGTAGCAAATATGTGAAAAAGTCGACTAGATAATTGTCAAGTATCCTGGAGTGTGTTAGAATGTTGTTATGCCTTGGCAACGTGATTTTGCAGTAAGTGCCTCAGCCGGCGGGGTTATGGAGTATAGCACCGAGAATTTTTGCCGTCAGGCGAGGCGGAGGAGCCGCGCATATCGGAAATATGTAAGGCGACGACAACGAAGCATGGCGGCAAAAAGGCCGGTGATATACTTTATGTTCTCGTTGGCTGAGGTACTAAATAACGGTATCAGTCGTGAGGGGGGTTAAGAAGTGTTAACAGGACTGATGATTTTGGAAGGCGTACTTTCGATTGCATTAATCGCCGTTGTAGTGTTGCAGTCGGGGAAGAGCGCGGGTTTGTCGGGTTCGATTGCCGGGGGAGCCGAATCTATTTTCGGTGGCAAAGGTAAGGGTCTTGATGGAATTCTGGCAAAGGCGACCATTATCCTCGCCACTTTGTTTGGAATAGTAACATTGATTTTGGTTAAATTGATGCAGTAGCGTCACTAACCTCAATGGCTGGGTACTATCCAGCATATTGGGGTATTTTTGAGGGGTTTAGTTCAAAGGAGGAAAAGTTAACAATGGATTTATTGTACTTTGCGCCGGTGGCAGGTATTGTCGCACTGGCTTTTGCTGCGTATTTGATGGCCAGCGTTTTAAGAGAAAGCCCTGGCAATCAAAAAATGCAGGACATCTCTCAGGCAATTTTTGAAGGTGCTATGGCCTTCCTTAATCGTCAGTACAAAACACTTATTCCGTTTACAATCGTTATTTTCTTTATTCTATTCTATATCGACGGTTACAAATTAGCTGTATCCTTTCTGGTAGGTGCTGTTTCTTCAGCTGTTGCCGGTTATGTAGGTATGACTTCGACAACCAAGTCAAACGCCCGTACCACCGAAGCTGCCCGTCATAGTCTGAATAAGGCTCTAAGCGTATCTTTCCGCGCAGGTGCGGTAATGGGTATGTCAGTTGCCGGTCTTGGTCTTTTGGGTGTTTCCAGTCTATACATAATCTTCAGAGACCCTGTTGTTATTAACAGCTTTGCGTTTGGTGCAAGTGCTATTGCTTTCTTCGCCCGTGTCGGCGGCGGTATCTTTACCAAAGCGGCTGACGTCGGTGCTGACCTGGTAGGTAAGGTAGAAGCAGGAATTCCGGAGGATGATCCCCGTAATCCGGCCGTTATTGCCGACAATGTTGGTGATAATGTCGGTGACACCGCCGGCATGGGTGCCGACCTGTTCGAATCCTATGCGGCTACCGCTATTGCCGCTATGCTCATCGGGCAAACTGTGTTCAAAGGCGATATCAATGGTGTGCTGTTCCCGCTGGTCATCGGTGCAGCCGGTATTTTTGCCTCCATTGTCAGTACCTTCCTGGTTAGAACCAGTGAAGACGGCGACCCGCAGGCTGCTTTAAACAGAGGCATCTGGGGCACCAATATCCTGGTGGCTTTTGCTACCTATGGTTTTGCCAGCATGATGTTCCCGGCCCAGGCTATGGGCATTACGATTGCGGTTATTTGCGGTCTGGCGGTTAACGTACTTGTTGGCGCTATTACCGAATATTATACTTCCAATGAAAAAGCACCTACACAACACATTGCCGATGCTTCCCAAACCGGTCCGGCTACCAACGTTATTGCCGGTATTGCCTGCGGCCTGAGAAGTACCGCACTGCCGATGCTGGTATTTGCCGTTGCTATCTGGGTTGCTTACAGTGCAGCCGGTATCTATGGTATTGCTATGGCGGCCATGGGCATGTTGTGCACAGCAGGTATGGTTGTTGCTGTTGACTCCTTCGGTCCGGTAGCCGATAATGCCGGTGGTATTGCCGAAATGGCTGAACTTGGTCCTGAAATCCGCAAAACCACTGACAAGCTGGATGCGGTTGGTAACACCACTGCGGCTATTGCCAAAGGTTTTGCCATTGGTTCGGCGGCGCTTACCGCCCTGGCATTGTTCACCGCTTTTGGTGAAGAAATTGCTAAAAACCCCAAACTGTCCGGTCTTCTGGTTAATGGCCATCTGGTAATCAACCTGACCGAACCGGCTGTTATTATTGGTATCTTCCTGGGCGCGACCCTGCCGTTCCTGGTGTGTGCTTTTACTATGGAAGCAGTTGGTAAAGCTGCCTTTGAAATGATTGGTGAAGTTCGCCGTCAGTTCCGTGAAATCCCCGGCATTATGGAAGGCACAGGCCGTCCTGACTATGCCAGCTGCGTGGATATCAGCACTAAAGCCGCTATCCGTGAAATGATGCTGCCTGGTCTCTTTGCCGTAGGTTCTCCGATTCTGGTTGGTTTCGTACTTGGCGCGAAAGCGCTGGCAGGCTTCCTGGCCGGTGCTACTGCTGCCGGTGTGCTGCTGGCTCTCTTTATGTCCAACGCCGGCGGTGCCTGGGACAATGCCAAGAAATGGATTGAGACAGGCAAATTAGGCGGTAAAGGTACTCCCGCTCATGCTGCCGCAGTTATCGGCGACACGGTTGGTGACCCGTTCAAGGACACTTGTGGTCCTGCCATGAACCCGCTGATTAAAGTTGCCGGTACTATTTCACTTATTATTGCTCCGCTGCTTTTCTTCTAAAATCTGATGATGAAACGCCAAGCTATTGTAGCTTGGCGTTTTTTTAATCTAACTGGTATTAAGCTAAGGAAGTTCCGCGCTCCGCTTGGAACTAAGCGATTCACACAAGTTCTAGCGTCGCGTTGCTCCTAATAACTTGGTTCTCTGCTTATGCGTTTTCTTTCTGTGGGAGATAATGGTATAATAGTATAAGTAAAATAGGTGGCGAGGTGAAGCGATATGCGCAAACCGCTGATTGGTATTACTGCCAACCAGTTTGTGACAGAAGGCGGGATCATGGCCGGCACCAAACGGCAATTTGTCAGTGATGCCTATGTCCGGTCGATACTTAGCGCCGGCGGGGTGCCTGTGTTGCTGCCAATTATTACCGAGCAGTCAGCCATCGAGCAGCAACTGGCTGCAATGGATGGCCTGCTGCTCACCGGCGGTGGTGATGTGCAGCCACAGCTGTTTGGAGAAGAGCCGGTGCCGGCACTGGGTAAAGTCATCCCTGAGCGCGACACGCATGAATTGCTGCTTGTCGCTTTGGCGCTGAAGGCAGATAAGCCGGTACTGGGCATTTGCCGGGGCTGCCAGGTGCTGGCCATCGCGTCAGGCGGCACCATTTATCAGCATTTATCGGCAGACGAAGCCGCTATTCAGCATGACCAGAATTCTCCTGCTGATTATGCCGGACATACCGTTTTGCTGGAGTCTGGCTGCAAATTAGCCATGATATTAGGGGACAAGGTTATGACCAACAGCTTCCATCACCAGGCCGTCAAGAGCGCTGGCTGCGGGTTTACCGTAAGCGCACGGGCCAAGGATGGAATTATCGAAGCCATTGAGCATGAAACAGCCGCTTTTGCGGTGGGCGTTCAATGGCATCCTGAACTAATGATTGACAGCAATCCGGCCATGCTTGCATTATTTGAAGCGTTTGTCAGCGCGGCCGGCCGGAAATACTAGTAATAATTGTTCAATGGGGGCGTTTGAATTGGCTATTATGCCAGGATCTGAACCTTTTTTTCTGCCTGGTGGTGAACAGGGTGTACTTTTGGTACATGGTTTTACCGGAGCGCCGTCAGAGATGCGCTTGGCAGGAGAATATTTACATAAGTTAGGCTATACTGTATTAGCGCCCCGGCTGCCGGGGCATGGAACGACGCCCCGGGAAATGGCGAAAACAACCTGGAATCACTGGTACGGCAATGTTGAGGACGGTTATCATTTATTAGCGGGAATATGCAGTAGTGTTGCGGCGGTGGGTCTGTCCATGGGGGGGCTTTTGACCTTGAAACTGGCCAGTGAATATCCGCTGAGGCGGCTGGCGGTTCTTAGTACACCCATCTATATTGCCAACAAGCAATTGCCCCTGCTGCCCTTGTATCGCCTGTTTACCGATTTTGTTCCCAAGAAACGCAAGCGCCTGCCGGATATTGGCGAAGAGTATTCGATTACCTATGAGGTAACGCCACTCAGCAGCTTATCCAGCCTGCTTGCCCTCATAAAAGAGATTGACGCCTTATTGCCGTCAATCACCGTACCGACACTGGTTGTACAGTCAAAAAAAGAACATACAGTTAAGCCTGAGAGTGCGCAGCATATCTACGATAATCTGGGAAGCACCGGGAAAAAACTGGTATGGCTTAACAATTCAGGTCACATTGTTACCCTTGACAGGGAACGTGACACTGTTTTTCAAGAGATTAGTCAATTTTTTGCGCTATAAAATTCCAGGGTTACCTGGATAGTATATAGGAAAATGAAGAGGTGTATTGATGAACAGAAATGATGAATGGTGCTTTGCCTGCGGCCGGGATAATCCCATAGGGCTGAAACTTGACTTCCATGAAGAAAATGACACATATATATCAACCTTTACTCCCGGTCCGGAGCATCAGGGCTATGGCGGCATTATGCACGGCGGTCTGGTAAGCACGCTGCTGGACGAGATTATGGCGCGCTATTTGTATGCCAAAGGCCTTACCGCCGTTACGGCCAAGCTCGAAGTACGGTTTCGGCATCCCACTCCCATTGGTCAGGAATTACGCATCTGTGGATGGATTACCGGCCAACGGGGAAAAATGTATGAACTAGCCGGTAACATTAGTTTGCCGGACGGAACAGTAACGGCTGAAGGAAAAGCGACGGTTGCCGTAAAAGGAGATGAGTAATATGGACTTAGCTGACAGAATACTGGAGTTCATGCGGGAGGAAGCCTATAAACCACTTATGGCTGAGGACTTAGCTGCCGGGATGAATATCCGCGGCAAAGAACTGGAAGAATTTTGGCAGGTACTGGACAAGCTGGAGGCTGCAGCGGCGATCATAAAAACCCGCTATAACAAGTATGGTGTGCCTGAGCGTATGAATCTGGTTGTCGGCAAGTTTTCAGCAACAACCAAGGGTTTTGGCTTTATTTTACCGGAAAACCGGGAACTGGAGGATGTTTTTATTCCCCCTGACGCTATTGGCGGCGCCATGCATGGCGACCGGGTGGTAGCGCGGATGCATCACCGGCATGTGTCCGGCAAAGCGGTAGAAGGCGAGATTATCCGGATTGTTACCCGGGCCAATACTAAGGTCGTGGGAACTTTGGAGGCCAGCCGTAATTTTGGCTTTGTCTTGCCGGATGACCGGCGCATTGGCCGTGATATTTTTATTCCCAAAGAGGAACTTGCCGGTGCTAAAACCGGCTCCAAGGTTGTCGTCGAGATTACCGACTGGCCGCACAAGCAGAAAAGCGCAGCAGGCCGGGTTATCGAAGTATTAGGCCGGCAGGGCGACCTGGGGATTGAGATACTTTCCATTATCAAAAATAATAATCTGCCGACAGAGTTTCCACCCGATGTTGAAAAGGCTGCCGCCCGCGTCACCACCACCATTAGTGATGAGGATTTATTAGGCCGCCGCGACCTGAGAGACCTGGATATTGTGACCATTGACGGGGACGATGCCAAAGACCTGGACGATGCCGTGTATGTCGAACGCCTTAAGAACGGGAACTATCTGCTGGGTGTGCATATTGCGGATGTCAGTCATTATGTGCGGGAAAATACGCCGCTGGACAATGAAGCCAGACTCAGAGGCACCAGCGTGTATCTGGTTGACAGGGTACTGCCCATGCTGCCGCCGCGGCTGTCGAACGGCATTTGCAGTCTGAATGCCGGAGAAGACCGGCTGACACTGTCGGCCCAAATGGAAATAGACGGGCGGGGCCAGGTAGTCAATCATGAAATATTCCCCAGTGTTATCAGAGTCAAAACCAGACTGACCTACAACATCGTGCGGCAGATTCTGGCCGATCATGACGAAGTGTTACGGGACAAGTATGCCGAGCTGGTCAGTCCTTTAGAGCAGATGGAGCGCCTGTGCCGGATTCTGCGTGACCGCCGCATGCGCCGGGGTGCCATTGATTTTGATTTCCCGGAAATAAAAGTAAAATTAGATGATGAAGGGCATCCCATTGCCATTGAAAAAAGGATTCGCAGTATTGCCGAATCCATTATCGAAGAATTCATGCTTGTGGCCAATGAAACGGTAGCAGAGCATATGCACTGGCTGGGTGTGCCGTCCATGTTCAGGGTGCATGAAGAACCTGACGAAGAAAAAATGAGCAGACTCAACCTGTTACTTAATAACTTTGGCCAGCGTTTGCCGAAGACACAGGAAATTGAGCCCATGGCGCTGCAACGGGTACTTAGCAAGATTGCCGGCAGGCCGGAAGAACGGATTATCAGTACTGTTGTGCTGCGGTCCCTGAAGCAGGCCCGTTATGATGCCGAAAACCTGGGGCATTTTGGGCTGGCAGCCACCTATTATACCCACTTTACCTCACCCATCCGGCGTTACCCGGATTTAATTGTTCACCGTCTTATCCGGGAGACCTTTTCCAAAGGGGATATTTCGGCTAAACGGCGGCAAAAACTATCGGTCATGCTGCCGGAGATTGCGCTGCATTCCTCAGAACGCGAGCGGGCCGCCGCAGAAGCCGAACGGGCAACTGTTGACCTGAAAAAAGTGGAGTACATGGCACAGTTTGTCGGTCAGGAATTTGATGGTATCATCAGCGGTGTTGCTGCCTTCGGCTTTTTTGTTGAGATAGAAAATGGGGTGGAAGGCTTGGTGCGCGTATCCAGCCTGCAGGATGACTACTATCAGTATGTGGAAGAGCAATATGCCTTGATTGGTGAGCGCACCAGCAAAATCTACCGGCTGGGCAATAGTGTCAGAATTACTGTTACCAGAGTCAATCCGGCAGAACGGACCATTGACTATGTCCTTGCCGAATCCGGCAACTTGCTGCAAGCCATTGACAATCAGGCGTCAGGCCAAAAACGCAGCACCCCCGGAGCAAGGCGCAGCGCCAGCAAAACCCGGACAAGTACGGCAAAAAGAAAAACTGCCTCTACTGCCTCTACTGCTGCCAAACCGAAAAAGCCCAGGGCGCCGAAAAAGTAGCCAGGCAAAGCAATTGACGTAAGACTGTAAATCGGCTACAATAGGTATGCATATCAGCAGGATTCTAAGAGGTGACAAGCGGTGAGCAAAGAAGCAGGCATAAAAATAGCGGCGGAAAACCGGAAGGCCCGCCACGATTATCATATTCACGAAACCTATGAGGCCGGGATTGCACTTACCGGCACGGAAGTTAAATCACTCCGGGCCGGCAAAGCTAACCTGAAGGATGCCTACGCCCGCATTGATAATGCCGAGGTTATGCTCCACAATATGCATATCAGCCCTTACGATCAGGGCAATCGCTTTAACCATGAACCGCTGCGTACCCGCAAACTATTGATGCACCGGTATGAAATCAATAAATTAATTGGCAAAACCAAAGAAAAGGGCTATACTTTGGTGCCGATCAAATTGTATTTTACCAGAGGCAAAGTTAAGGTAGAACTGGGATTGGCCAGTGGTAAACATACCTACGATAAGCGCCAGGACCTTGCCGAACGGGATGCTAAACGCGATATGGAGCGAGCACTGCGGGACCGGCAAAAAGATTAGTTTAAGGCTTATTCTTAGCAGTCATTGTGAGCGCAGCTCATTTCTTTCGGCCGTTTTTCCTTATTTCCGGCCCAAAGCTGCAAAATTAATATACCGAAAAGTATCAGTACGCCGCCGCCTATTTGCTGCGGCGTTACTTTTTCATTAAGCAGTGCCACCGATAACAGCACGGTAATGACAGGTTCCAGGGTGCTGATAATGGAAGTGTTAGTAGCGCCCACACGGAGCAATCCGGCAAAGAAGGCGATAATACTGACAATGGTGGGCAGCAGTGCGATGGCGATAATGGACAGCCACCCTTGAGCCGGCAGGTTAAAAATCAGCGTGTTGGTGGCGACACCGCTGAGCACAAATACCAGGGCTGCCGCAATGCAGACATAGGTGGTAGTAACCAACGGATCGGTATTTTTCAGAACCCTGTTGCCAACAACAATATAAATGGCATAGACTATCGCCGCCCCAAGCCCCAGGATAAAGCCAAACGTATTGATATTATCAAACGATACACCCAGCACAAAAAACAAGCCTGAGAAACAGATGCCCAGTGCCAGGCCTTTTGACCAACTGAACTGTTCGTCGCCAATAAAAAAAGATAGTACGCTGACTATCGCGGGATAAGTGTACAGCAGCATGGCGGCCAGTGATGCCGGCAGATATATGACAGCCAAAGCAAAAAGCATTGACATTGCTCCATAACCCAGTCCGCCCAGTAAAAACAGCCGTTTCATCAGGCTTTTTTCTATCGTCAGTGGCGTACCGCGCAATTTTAGAATAAGTGCGAGACAGATAGAAGCCAGTACAAAGCGTCCGGCAAGGATCGTAATCGTATTCGCCCCTGCAGCGTAAGCGAATTTAATAAAAATGGCTAATGTGGCAAATCCGGCAGCCGATGTTGCCACCAGCAGCATACCGGTATGTTGTTGTTTCAAGCAAAATCACTCCTTATCTTACAATATATTCGGCATTAAGCCCGATGTATCCTGTAGAATAAGTTGACTGGGAAAAGTTTTATTTGGCTAGATTCAATCTTTATGCTATAATAAGCTAATGTAATAGAAGAGTATTCTTATTTGCAAAAGACATGACATACCATCCAGCATACCCATTTATATGGGGGCGTACTGGTTTCGACAGGGGTAGTTATGGTATAGGTAGCGAGCCGGGGTTCCATTTGCCCGTCAAGACGGTGGAAAATAGTAAACGCAAACGAAGAATACGCTTTAGCAGCTTAATGCTAACGTCCTGCCTACGCACTCCCGCGGCCTAGGATAGGGCGTCACTTAGTGGGATACCTGAAGCTCAATTCTCGGAGAGCCGACTGGGAACTTTTATCGAGATAGTGCTTGCGCAGCCTGTCTGTGGGCGGCAAGAGCGCGAATTTTAAATCACCGACTGCGCTCGGAGAAGCCTATGCAGTAATGCCTTTGGACGCGAGTTCGATTCTCGCCGCCTCCACCACAATTTGAATGTCGCCTCCACTTTTGATATTAGGATAATTTATATCAAAGGTGGAGGTTTTGTTTTATGAAAGTAATATGTCATCTGTGTGGCGTGGAATTTGAGAAACCGGATAAAGAAGTGCGAAGGCAACAAAATGAAGGAAGAGAATATTTCTTTTGCAGCCGTAGTTGTACAGGTATTTATGCTAATAAAATCCGGCATAACACTCCGGATGATGTTTTACGATATTGAGAATATAGCTTTTAGCCATACGAAATGTAACTATGAGGCAGGAACTAAGACATTTGTAAGCAATTGTAAGAATGAGATAAGGGAAGAAGCAGGTTTGTACATATATTAGGTAGAATTATGAGATGAGTATCAGGATGCATTACAATACAAATGAAGCAGCTACCGGGGACTATTTGTACGAGCTCTGGTAGTATGTGACATAATAAGCATAAAGAGGAAGATTTATGAAGAATGTAATTTGTAAAAAAATATACCTTGAATTGAGAACGCCGGGTAACGGAGACTTTGTGGCTGACATTGACAGAATCCTTCAAGCTTTAAAACCGGAGTATGGAGAGGTTCAGATTTCTATTGAAACTATTAAATTATCCTATAAGCTGCTGCGGGATTTTGACTGGAAGCTCACAGTTACCTTAGTACACAAAGGTTTTGCCTGGGAGATTGTAAACCTTGAGCGGGGAAATACTTCAGATAAGAATTTTGCTTATGCAGCTGATCTTGGGAGCACAACGGTTATTATGCAGCTGATCGATCTGAATACTGGAAATATTTTGTGTGAAGAAAGCAGGGTCAATCATCAAGTTCGTTTTGGTGATGACATCCTTAGCCGAATCTTTTACGTTAAAGATAATGATGCTCATTTAAGAGAACTCCAGCAATGTACGCTGTTGAATTTTATTGAACTCATGGAGAAAATTCAAACTGCGACAGGCATTTCTTCGGACAAATGCGGGATATTCATTATCGGCGGCAATACTACCATGATTCATTTTCTGTTGGGGATTGATCCCTGGTTTATTTTCTTTACTCCCTATACGCCAGCTTTTAATCGGAGCGGTTTCTTTGTTGGCCGTGAAATAGGCTTACCCTTTAATGGATTAGTATACTGTTTTCCTTCTGTAGCTAATTATTTAGGTGGCGATATTATCAGCGGGCTGTTGGCGTCCGAGATGTATGCACAAAGTGAACTGGCTCTCTATATGGATATTGGAACAAACGGCGAAATGCTTTTGGGCAACAATGAATTTCTGATTTCAGCTGCGGGTGCGGCAGGACCTGCCTTGGAAGGCGGTATCAGCAAGCAGGGAATGCGGGCGAAAGCAGGAGCGGTAGATTCGGTGCAGATTGTTCAAAATCAGTTGAAAATCACTACAATAGACAATGCAAAGCCAGTAGGCATCTGCGGTTCAGGGATTGTTGACCTACTTGCTGAAATGTTGCTGGAAGGTTGGATTGATTATTCTGGTCGGTTTATTCCCGGCAGATCAGAGAGAATCCTTATGCGGGACGGAGAATATGTCATTGTTTACGCATGGGAGTACGAATCAGCCTTTAATGAAGACTTAGTATTCAGTCAGACGGACATTTTAAGATTTATGGATACAAAAGCAGCAGCAAACACTATGGTAGCGTTTTTACTGGATGCAGTGGGTATTACACCGGATAAGATTCAAAGGGTATATATGGCCGGAGCCTTTGGAACCTACATCAATATTGAGTCAGGGATTACCATTGGGTTATATCCAGACCTTCCCAGAGAGAGGTTTGTTCAGCTGGGAAACGGTTCTATAAAAGGAGCCTGCAAGTTGTTAGAAAATGCAGATCAATTATTGGTTGTAGAAGCTCTAATTAGCAATATAGTCTATCTTTCCTTAGCTGAGGCACCGGATTTTCTGAATAAAATGTCAGCGGCCAATTTTTTGCCCCACACGGATTTTTCATTATATCCCACGGTCATTGAAAAGCTCAAGAGCCGTAAAAACTTGGAAAGTAGTTCCCGTTAATAATGCTTAAACGGTTGCGAGAAATGGTGGATTTGCAAGGTCTTGGATCGCCTCTACCTGATATATAATGGATTTAGAGACTATTATATATTAGGTGGAGAAGAATTTAAGCTAGAAGTTGTGAAAGTAGTGGGGTATTACCGATTTATAGATAAACATGGTATCTTAAATTACGAAGCTGAGGTAAATAGTATGAGGATTGTTGACCGGATATTGGTAATATCTGATATTCATGGTGAGAACCAAAGATTTCAGTCTCTATTAAAACAAACTCAATATGACCCGGCAGGCGATTTACTGATTATCTGTGGCGATATGATAGATCGTGGCCCGGAAAACTTGGAAGTGCTAAAAACTTGCCTAATGCTTCAGGCACAAGGTGCAGTGCTTTTAAAAGGGAATCATGAACAATTTTTAGAGCAGAGTGTAATTGAAATGATTGAATCCGATTCCTGGCGGAAAAAGCCATCAGAGAACTTATATAATTGGGTTAAATATAACGGCGGCGCTACTATGTTTGAGGAAATAGAAACCTTAGCACCCGGTAAACTAGCAGAAATTCTTCAGTTTGTGCAAAGTTTGCCGTTATATTTTTCAACCGGTAAATTCCTCTTTTCCCACGCGGGTGCTAATACGCGGAAGCCTATAGAAAAGAATACTGAAGATGATCTGGTTTGGATGGAGGATCGCTTTCCTTATTGTCCGGCGTACAAAGGGAAGATACTTGTTTTCGGACATATTCCCACGTGGAATCTTTATCGCTACGATAAGAAATTCAAAAAAACGAATGCCCGGATTTGGTTTGACCAAGAGTACCAGGACAAAATAGGCATCGATTGCGGCGGGTGTTTCGGTGGCCGGCTGGCGGCTTTAGAATTGCCAAGTTACCGGGAATTTTATGCTTAAGGGTACTTCCGGAAACCTCTATAATTAATCTGACACTAATGATTACCGCAAGTCTGTTTAGGGATACTAGTTTGAAAAATTAAGTATATGGGGTGAAACAATGAAAAGAATCTGGTTAATTCGTCACGGCGAAAGCGTGGCTAACGCCGGGGCCGCTACGGATAATCATGTAACGATACCGTTGTCTGAGACTGGTCACAAACAGGCGCAGGAAATAAGTCAGATCATAACCTGTAAACCGGATATTATCATAACTTCTCCTTTTTTACGTACGCAGGAAACAGCATCTTATACTATAAAACGATACCCGGATGCACCGGTTGCTGTTTGGGATGTTCAGGAATTTACATACCTTGCCCCGACTTCCTGCATAGGGACTACTGCTGCCGACCGCAGAGAGAGGGTAAATACATATTGGCAGCGCCTTGACCCTGACTACATAGACGGCCAAGATGCTGAGAGTTTTAGCATGTTGTTATCGCGAGCCAGGATGGCTATTGAACGATTAATGCGTTTGGAAGAAAAATATATCATAATGTTTACTCATGCTCAGTTTATTCGCGCCATGATGCTTTTAAAAGACAATCAAGAGCAGGATGAACAATATCTTATGAGCCGGTTTAGGGAGTTACCCAAGTATGGTAATTGTGAAGTGGTTGTATGGTAGAACAATTTATGAAACTGATATTGGTTGGGGTATTAGCAGACTTAGGAAAATCATGAATCGATTAGGCGAGATATAAAAGAATACGTATAATGTGGGTGATTTTCAATGAAGTATTCTTTAAAGAAACTTTTTATAACAATGACATTGCTAATATTGCTTTTGGGCTATCTATTTTATAATGGGTATATACACTTAAATAATCCTACATTAGAAGAATTTCCGATTAGAGGAATTGATGTTTCTGCTTATCAAGGTAATATTGAGTGGGATAAAGTAAAAAATGATGGGTTTAAATTTGTATATATTAAGGCAACAGAAGGAAAAGATTTCACAGATAGTACATTTGTAGTGAATTGGGAAAATGCTAAAAAGGTTAATATGAAAAGAGGAGCCTATCATTTTTTTACCTTTGGCAGTCATGGTACAGAGCAAGCAGCGCATTTTATTAATGTCGTTCCCAATGAGGAGGATTGCCTACCACCTGTAGTTGATGTTGAATTTGGTGGTAATTCGAGTAAGATACCTAGTAAAGAACTGTTGCAAAAAGAGCTAAGGGATTATATTTATAGAATAGAAAATCATTATAATCGAAAACCAATTCTTTATGTTACTTATGAGGCATATGAAGCATATATCATGGGGGATTTTGAGGAATATACCATTTGGATAAGGGATGTTATTAAATTTCCTTACATTAAGGACAATAGAAGTTGGTCAATTTGGCAATATAATAACCGTGGCAGAGTAAATGGAATTAGTGCATTTGTAGATTTGAATGTTTTTAATGGAAACCAAATGGAATTTAATAAACTGGTCAATGATACTTAGTGATATTGAGAATATAGTTCTTAGTTGCGAAATGTAACTATGAGGCAGGAATTAAGACACTTGCCTATTAGTTTCTTTATTAATAATGCCTTGCATCGTAGACGGTGCAGAAACCAGGGAAAACGGCAATGACGAGGCGTTTTTACTTCGAGGCGATATATTTTTTTAGTGAGAAAATTGATCAAGCGATACACAATTATTCCGATGTAATCAGGCTAAAAACCTGCTGACCCGATAAATTATGGCTTACAGGTATTAGTTTTGCTATTGTTCGCAAAGTATAAAATATGAAAGAACCGTCCCTGTGTGTTGTCAGCAGCGAAGATAATATAACGGTATAAATGATTGGAAAGAATATGGAACATGAATTTATTGAGGAAGAATTAAGCAGTAACCCGGGAAGTATAGTAAATTGTATTGCGAATTACAAAATGAAAAATGTTGACTCCACTATATTTTCTGCGATTGTTCAGTACGAACATTGGCTAGGTATTTATCGGAGCAAAAAAGATCAGTATAAAAACAGACTTGAAGCATTTACTACTTTATGGACATGCAGCTTGATAGACATAGAAGAATGGCATGATCACTATGAACCAACAACGGAGTTTGCTAAAGCTGTTTACAAAAACTTTTTCAAAAAGGATTCGGAGAAATATGAGCCCAAAGATTGCGAGCCGCACGAAGCTAGAGAATATATTATGTATAAAGTTGAGCGAATGATACAGAATGTAAAAAGTAATAGAGAAAAGTATCCGTTGAAGAGTAGCGATATGATATATCCTAATAGCATTCCAGGTATATATGTGAATCGAAAAATTGTGAATGAAGATTTATTAGAATTTAAATTAAATGAGAAGCATTCCTGTAACGAACAAAAAAGAGTTTTGAACAAAAAAGTACCTCCTGTTAGAATACAGGGTGTAAGGCTTCTG